>CABQJB010000102.1 GCA_902464195.1 uncultured Megasphaera sp. | reverse complement strand
TGGTGATGGTCGGAGCACCGAACTTCTTGTCGAGAACGACGTTGCGGCCTTTAGGCCCTAAGGTAACTTTTACGGCATTTGCCAAAGCGTCTACGC
This sequence comes from uncultured Megasphaera sp., assembly GCA_902464195.1. Lineage (GTDB taxonomy): Bacteria > Bacillota > Negativicutes > Veillonellales > Megasphaeraceae > Megasphaera. Next base: position 7,086 of record CABQJB010000102.1, on the reverse strand, counting down.
CTTTGCCGAGAGCGCGGCGTGCATCTTCGTTGAACAAAATCTGTTTAGCCATGTTGAACACACTCCTATGTGAAAGTTAAGTATTTTTTAGTTTGATTCGAAATGATTTATTAGATGATAGCCAAGATGTCGCGTTCGCTGACGATCAAATATTTAGTGCCTTCGAACTTGACTTCTGTGCCAGCATATTTGGAGAAAATAATCTTGTCGCCTACTTTGACATCCAAAGCAACGCGTTTACCATCATCCTGCAGTTTGCCCGGACCTACGGCTACGACTTCGCCCTGGCTCGGTTTTTCTTTAGCAGTGTCCGGTAAAAAAATACCGCTTGCAGTTTTTTCTTCCTGTTCCAATACACGGATAACTACGCGATCTCCTAACGGTTTTAACATTTTATATTCCTCCTTAAAAGTAAGTTGCTACTCTTTATTAGCACTCCATACTTCCGAGTGCTAACTTACAATATATATATTAGCCATTAAAGGTAAAAAAGTCAAGGCTTTCACCCTGACTTTTTCATCAAACGTTTTATTTTTTTTGACTTTTTATCTTTTCCGCACTGGCAATGACCGCTTCGGCCACGGCTTTCAAGGATTTTCGGTTCTTCATGCTGTACTGCTGCAGCCGGCGGTAGGCTTCGTGTTCCGGTATATGATAGATGTCCATGAGGCAGCCCTTGGCCCGGTCGACGGCTTTGCGCATCTCGATACGTTCGTTCATGTCATCGAGCTGCTGTGCCACTTCGCGCTGGTGGCGGAACTGGGAAATGGCAATTTCGATGGCCGGGAAGAGGTTGACCGGACTGACTGGTTTGACCAGGTAGCCAAGGACGCCGGAGTCCTTAGCCTTGTCGACGATATCCTGCTGACTGTACGCCGTGAGCAGCAGGACCGGGGCCAATCCTTCGTGGCCGATCATGCGGGCCGCGTGGATGCCGTCCAGGCGGGGCATCTTGATGTCCAGAAGGACGATATCCGGCTTTTCTTTGCGCACTAAGTCAAGGGCTTCGACACCATCGGCCGCTTCACCGACGACGGTATGACCGGCATCTTCCAGCATTTCACATAAATCCATACGGATGATCGATTCGTCATCCCCTATTACAACGCGATATCCCATTGGTTATTCTCCCCTCTCTGGTAACGGAAAACGGATAGTGACGACCGTCCCTTCAGGCACGCCGTCATCGAAATCAATCGTCCCCTGCAGATCTTTCTCAATCAGTGTACGCACGATGGCCATGCCCAGGTGCTTGCGCCCCGTATCGACGGGTGCGTGGGACATGCCGACGCCGTCATCACTGACGATGATGACCCCGTCCGGCCCGTCGCGACGGATGGTGACGGCCAGGAGGCCTTCCCGGCGGCCTTCAAAGCCGTGGATGATGGCATTGGTGATGAGTTCGTTCAGGACCAGGGCCAGGGACGTCGCCGCATCAGACGGCATGGGCAGGGTGTCCCCGGAAAACTTCGTCTCCACGTGGCAATCCTTGCTGACCAGGCTGTGCGCCAGGAGGCCCAACAGTTTCTGGGCGACGTCGGAAATGTCGATGTTCTCTTCGTCGTGATGGGACAACGTCTCGTGGACCAGGGAAATGCTGAGGATCCGGTTCAGGCTCTCGTTGAGGACATCCCGCGCTTCGTCGCTCGTCGTGCGCCGCATCTGCATGCGCAGGAGACTGGCAATGGTCTGCAGGTTGTTCTTGACGCGGTGGTGGATTTCCTTGATGACCGACGTCTTGACCATGAGCTCTTCTTCCTTGCGATGCAGTTCTGTCCGCTCCGTCAGGATGGAAATGACCCGGCGCACTTTGCCGCGCTGCAGGATAGGGATGACCCGGCGCGAGACGACGGCATCGCCTAAGGTCACGTCATCGGCCAGCCCTTCGGCCTGGGACAGGGCTTTCTTGGCACCGGTCAGGTCTAGGCGGGTGTTATAAATATTGGTCCCTGTAATGGCCCCGCGCTGGCCGCACATGTGCAAAATGCTGTCGGCCATATCGTCAGCATAGATGACGACGCCGTTGCAGTTGACCAGGACGACGCCATCCTGAATGGATAACGGCCGGTACATGGAATGGAAATCCATAGGCACCTGCAGGGATAGGAAGGCCGTTTCCGTCAAAATCTCCCGATTATCCTCGACGGTACCGACAAAGGAAATGACGGCAATCGTCCCGCCGCCGTTATCGACGAAGGGATAGGCCACGATGGGCGCCATGCGGCCGTATTCGATTTCTTTTTCGCCGCGTACGGCCGTTCCTGAATGAAAGACCTGATAATTAAGCGGCTCTTCATAACGGGAAAAGGAAGCACCAGGATCAGTTGCTTCCGTCTGCCGCCCCTTCTGCAGGAGCGGCGTCCGGTGCGCGGCCAAAACCAGGGTCCCCGCTTCCCGTCCGGGCACATAGACGAAGAGTTCCCGGTGCGACAAGTCGCTGGCAAACTGCAAGAGTTCTTCACTGTTCTGTAAAATATGGATCTGCACGGGCGACAAGGTGCTCCTTGTCCGGCAGACCGCTTCAAGTGTAGCCATAGAAGATTCCCCCATCTCTTCTCAGGATTAGTCCGATGTAATCGGCAGGGCCGGCTTGGCATTGAGGGTCAAGTCGGCAAAGCGGCCGTCCAGGGCCATATAATAAGCCCGGCATCCAATCATGGCACCGTTGTCGGTGCAGAGTATCGGTTCCGGCCGGTAAAAGGCATAGCCCTTGTCGGCACAGGCCGCACTCATGGCCGCAGCCAGGCCGCTGTTGGCCGAGACACCGCCGGCGACGGCGATTTTCCTGGCTCCGCAATACGCCGCAGCATCCATGGTCTTTTCGACGAGCGTTTCGACGACGGTCTTCTGGAAACTGGCCGCCACGTCAGCGGCATTATAGGACTGGCCCCGCTGTTCCTGCGTGTGCAGGTAATTGAGGACTGCCGATTTGAGGCCGCTGAAACTGAATTCGAAGTTGTGCTTTTCATGGAGGGCCTTAGGAAAGGCGATGGCATCGGGATCGCCTTCTTTAGCCAGTTTGTCTATCTGCGGGCCGCCCGGATAGGGATAACCCATGACGCGGGCAATCTTGTCGAAAGCTTCGCCGGCGGCATCATCGCGGGTCTGGCCCATGAGTTTGAACGAATTATAGCCATTGATCTGGACCAGCTGGGTATGGCCGCCGGACACGACGAGGGCCAGGAAGGGCGGTTCCAAATCAGGATGGCTGAGGAAGTTGGCAAAGATATGGCCTTCCATGTGGTTGACGCCGACCAGGGGCTTATCCGCCGCAAAGCTGATAGCCTTGGCCGCTGCGACGCCGACCAGCAGGGCCCCGACCAGGCCCGGCCCGTAGGTGACGCCGATATGGTCGATATCTGCCAAGGTGACACCAGCCGTATCGAGGGCTTCCTTGATGATGGGCATGACGTATTCGATGTGCTGGCGCGAAGCGATTTCCGGTACGACGCCGCCGAATTTCCGGTGGATCGGCACCTGTGTCGATATGATGTTGGAGCAGATGTGGCGGCCATCTTTGAGGACAGCAGCCGACGTTTCGTCACAACTCGTTTCTAAAGCTAAGGTATACATAGATTTCATCCTTTTTTCTATAGTGAATGGCCGAGCCATTGATACTTTTCTTTTTGACAATGCATGATACACGCATCTTCCACAGGCTGGGAATAATAGTCCTTGCGGACGGCAACGGCTTCATAGCCCAGCTTGCGGTACAGGCCCTGGGCCGGCGCGTTGGACTGGCGGACTTCCAGGAAGAAACTCGTGCAGCCGTCCCGGAAGAGGGCTTCCATGGCCGTTCGCAGGAGGATTTCGCCATAGCCCAGGCCCCGTGCTGACGGATGGATGGCGATGTTGGCCAGCTGGCCTTCATCGGCGATGAGCCAGACGTCGGCATAACCGGCGACGCTCCCGTCTTCCTTTTCCAGGACGTAATAGCGGGCTACGGGATTGTCCAGTTCCGCTGCCAGGGACTGATGGGACCAGGGCACGGAAAAAGACGCCTCTTCGATGGCGATGATATCCGGCAGGTCCTCCCGGCAGGCCTGACGGACCGTTACTGACATGGGGCACCGCCGTGGCGTTTTTCCCAGAGCACTTCGGCTTCGCTGCGGCGCAGGTACGACGGCGTCAGGGTCATGCAGTCGTCGTAGTCACCGGCGGCAAAACGGACATTGGCTGCCAGGGCAACGCTGCCGGCCCTGGGAATGACCATTGTCGGCGGTGCCATGCGGAACAAGGGGCTGCGCCCTTCGATATCCCGGCGCCCTTTGAGGGAGCCGTCGCCACAGAAGACGACGGGCTGGCCTTCTCGTTCCAGTGTATCCAGGACTTCCGTCCGCGGCGCGATATAGATTTCTTTTTCCGTCGTCAGCGTCGTCCGGTCCCAACGGTAGACGCCGGCATAGACATTGCCTTTCTGGGCGTCGATGAGCGTGCAGATGCGGTCAGAGACGCCGACGAAGTTCCAGGCCAGGCTGACAGGCGTCGTGACGCCGACGATAGGCACGTTCCAGGCAAAGGACAGGCCTTTGGCCGTGGCCAGGCCGATGCGCAGGCCCGTAAAGGAACCGGGGCCGACGGCCACGGCGACGCCGTCGATCTGATTTTTCTTGACCGATGCCTTGTCGAGCATGTCGGCAATATGGGGCATGAGCTGTTCCGAATGGGTCAGCCGTGCCTGGATGGTGAGTTCAGCCCGCAGCGTGTCATCATGGAGTAAGGCGACACTCGATACGAGGCTCGATGTTTCAATGGCTAAGAGCATATTTTTTTACCTCATTTTCTACAGCTTGCCAACGGCTGCCGCGGAAGTCAAAATGGAACAGGCGGTCCGTGGGACTCGTCTTTTCGATGGTGACGACGGCGGCATCGTCAGGCAGGCGGTCCGGGAATTTTTCCGACCATTCGATGACGGTCACGCCGCTTTCGAGATAGTCATCGAATCCCAGATCGTCTAATTCATATTCTTCTTCCAGCCGATAGAAATCGAAATGCTGGAGAGGGATAGTATTTTCATAATAATTCAGGATGGTAAAGGTTGGACTGACGACGACGTCGTCAATACCCATACCCTGGGCAATGCCCTGGACGAAATGGGTCTTGCCGGCACCGAGGTCGCCGCGCAGGGCCAGGACATCGCCGTCGCTGAGGACCGGCCCCAGGGCTTTGCCCAGAGCGATGGTGTCCGCTTCTGAATGAGTTGCTATATCAAGGCTCATGGTATCCTCCTCCTAAAAGTGTGTCCAGCCCGTCGGCGGCAGGACCTGTTCGCCCCCATCGTGGCGGAGCAGGACCCGGCCGGGCCCCTGACGGACTGTCCCGATAGGCGTCACGGCCGGATAGACGGCCTGCAAAGCCTGGAAGTCGTCCGGCGCCATGGTAAAGACCAGTTCATAGTCTTCGCCGCCGTTGAAGACGAATTTCCAAATGTCCTTGCCCGATGCCGCAGCCCAGGCTTTCAGCTCATGGCTCGTCGGCACCTGGTTCCGGTCGATGACCAGTTCGACACCGCTGGCCTTGGCGATTTCATTGGACTCACTGGCCAGGCCGTCGCTGATGTCGTTCAGGCTGTGGCAATGATGCTGTACCAACAACCGTCCCAGGGCAATCTGCGGTTCCGGGTACTGGTGGGCTTTCTTCAAATGTTCATAGCCATCCCGGCCTGCCAGGAGGACGTCGAGGCCGCCTGCCGAATCGCCGATGGTATGAGATACGGCGATGACGTCGCCGGCCTGGGCTCCGCTGCGCAGCAGGGCCTTCCCGGCTTCGATTTCACCAAAGGCAGCGACAGTGAGGACGACGCCTTCTTTGGACATGACCGTATCGCCGCCGAGGATATTGACTTCATAGGCACGGCAAATGTCCTTGATGCCACGGTACATTTCGATGACGTCATCGACGTCCATCTGAGGTGCCAGGGCCGTCGACAGAACGATATGAGTCGGTACAGCCCCCATGGCGGCGATGTCGCTGAGGTTCGAGGCTACGGCCTTGAAGCCGACGTCATGCCAGGTGGCCGTCTGGCCGATGATGAAATGGCTGTTCTGGACCATCGTGTCGATGACGGCTACTTGCTGCCAGCCCGGCGTCGTCGTGTAGACGGCACCATCATCGCCGATTCCGACGACGACATTCTCTTTGTGATAGAGCGTATCCTCTTTGATGGCATCGATGAATCCGAACTCACCGATATCTGAAATCTTTGTCATCTCCAGACCCCTCTATTCTTCATAATCAATGTGGTTATCTTCACACCACTTCTTAGCGATCTTGCGGAATTCCATGCGCTGGAAGGTATACCAGAACTGGACCAGGCCCATGTCCTTTAATTCCCGTTCCAACTGGGAAACAGTCTTGCCGGCTTCGATGGACTGCTGGAAAGCCGTCCGCTGCTGCGGGTCTTTCATCATGGGCACGAAACCCTTGATCATTTCCGGCAAATCCAGGTCAGCCTGGGTCGGCAGCTTGAGGTAAGCATCGGGATCCGCCGTGACTTCATTTTCTGCCTTGTCGTCGCCGGGAATTTCTGTAACCAAGGCCATGTGCCCATCATTTTTATTCAAATAAAACTTGAGATAGGGATTATTCAGTTCAAAAGCTTTCAATAGTTCTTCGAGCTGTACTGTCATAGCTTACACTTCCTTTTCACATTTTGCGATGTCTCTATTATAGCATGGATAGGGCCGGGCCTAAAGTGGGTAAAAGGGCTTGTCGCACGACGACAAGCCCTTTTAAGTGGTTAGTGGCTAGTTGTTAGTGGTTAGCTAAAGAAAAAAGGACTGCCACAAAATGTGACAGTCCTTTGATGTGGTGACCCGGTAGGGATTCGAACCCTAGACCTACTGATTCGTAGTCAGTCACTCTATCCAGCTGAGCTACCGAGTCATGTGGGAATGAAGGCGGACCTTCATTCCGTTTTTTCTGGCAGGGGCAGAAGGAATCGAACCCTCAACCAATGGTTTTGGAGACCACTACTCTACCAGTTGAGCTATACCCCTACAAAAATCAGCGGCTTCCTATCCTCCCAGGGAGCCTCCCCCCAAGTACTTTCGGCGTTTGCGGGCTTAACTGCTGTGTTCGGCATGG
>CABQJB010000101.1 GCA_902464195.1 uncultured Megasphaera sp. | reverse complement strand
CGCCGGCCCCAGTGAAGTCGGCGTCCTGGCCGACCACGACGCCAACCCGGTCTGGGTCGCTGCCGACCTCCTGGCCCAGGCCGAACACGACCGCCGGGCAGCCGTCTTCCTGGTCACGCCCAGCGCCGCCTTTGCCGGCGAAGTCGAAGCCGAAGTACGGCGCCAGCTGGAAGAACTGCCGCGCAAGGACATCGCTGCCGAATCCATTGAAAAACACGCCAAGTTCTTCATCGTCAAGGATAAGGACCAGGCCGTAGATATCATGAACCTCATCGCGCCGGAACACCTGGAAATCGCCTTCAGCGACGCCGAAACGTGGGCCAAGAAAATCGTCAATGCCGGTGCTATCTTCATGGGACCCTATACGACGGAACCCCTGGGCGACTACTTCGCCGGTCCTAATCATACCCTGCCGACTATGGGGACGGCGGCTTTCTCGTCACCCCTCGGCGTCTATGATTTCGTCAAGCGCAGCAGCCTCCTGGAATACGATAAAGACGCTTTCGCAGCTGTCGCCGACAAGGTCATGCGCTTTGCCAATGTAGAAGGATTACAGGCTCACGGCCTGGCTGTAAGGAGGAGAATCGATGAATAATACCTGGCTTCGCAATACCATCCGCTCTTTTGAACCTTATGTCGTCCCGGAAATCCGGGAACATACCGTCATCAACGCCAATGAAAGTCCCTACAATATTTTCGACTTCCCCAAGGTCAAAGCCGATTTCCTGGAACGCATGGCCAAGACGCCGTCGTACCACTATCCGGACCCCTTTGCCGAAGAATTGCGGGCGGCCCTGGCCAAATACGTCGGCTGCCAGCCCCAGGAAGTCCTCGTCGGCAATGGCGGTGATGAAATCATCAGCCTCATCATGAATACCTTCATCAATCCCGGCGATACGCTCCTGACTCATGCGCCGACTTTCGACATCTACGGCATCGACGCCGAAGTCCTCGGTGCCAAGGTCGTCACCGTGCCCGACCTTGACGGCTACCGCCGCGACCGCGACGGCCTCCTGGCCAAAGTGAAGGAACTCCAGCCGAAAGTGACGGTCCTCTGCAACCCGAACAACCCGACAGGGGAACTGCTGCCTCTGGATTACGTCGAAAGTCTGGTCCAGGCTGCCGACAATATCGTCGTCGTCGATGAAGCATACCTGGAATTTGCCGGCGCGCCGAGCATCATCAGCAAGCTCTCCCAGTACGACAACCTCATCGTCATCCGCACCCTGTCCAAGGCCTTCGGACTGGCCGGCTGCCGCGTCGGTTATGGCGTAGCCCAGAAGGAAGTCATCGATGCCCTGGGCCTGACCAAGCTCGTCTATAACCTGAACATCCTCTCGCAGAATGCCGCCCTGGCCGCCATGGACTATGCCGATGAAATCCTGGCCCACAATATCCCGCCGACACTGGCAGCGCGCCAGTATTTCATCGACGCCCTGAAGGACGTGCCGAATCTTACGGTCTATCCCAGTTCGAGCAACTTCGTCCTGGTCCGCGTCCCCGACGGCCCGGCCATGGTCAAGGCCCTGCACGACGCCGACATCTGCGTCCGCTCCTATAAAGCAGCCGACCTCAAGAACTGCCTGCGCATCACTATCACGACGGACGACGTCGTCCGTCGCGTCGTCGCCGTCATGACCGAGGAGGCGAAGAAATATGCGTAGTGCCCAGATTGAACGGGAAACGGCAGAGACCCAGATTGCCGTATCCCTTAACATCGACGGCTCCGGTACCTTCGGCGGCACGACGGGCATCGGTTTCTTCGACCACATGATGAACCTCCTGGCCTGCCACAGCGGCATGGACATTACCCTTCACGTCCACGGTGACCTCGACGTCGACACGCATCACACCATCGAAGACCTGGCCATCGTCTTTGGCGACGCCCTGACCCGGGCCCTGGGCGACAAGAAGGGCATCAACCGCTACGGCATGTTCTACTGCCCCATGGACGAAGCCCTGACGCGGATCGTCATCGATCTCAGCGGCCGGCCTTACCTGGTCTACGACGTGAAACTCAACGTCGAACGCATCGGGACCTTTGAGACGGAAATGCTCAAAGAATTCCTCTATGCCCTGGCCGTCCACGGCCGCATGAACCTGCACGTCACCAATCTCTATGGCGAAAATGCCCACCACATCGTCGAATCGGTGTTCAAAGGGCTGGGCCACGCCTTGAAAGAAGCCGTCCGCATCGAAGGCGACGAAACGAGTGTCTTGTCGACAAAAGGGGTGTTATGATGAAGATTGCAATTATCGATTACGAAGTTGGCAACCTGGCCAACGTATACAATGCCTGGAAACGCCTGGGCATTGAAGCGGCCATTACCCGCGACCCGGCTGTCATCCGCGACGCCGACCTGGTCGAACTGCCCGGCGTCGGTGCCATCCGCGATGCCATGGGGAACTTACAGAAATTCGACCTCATCCCGCTCCTGCAGGAACAGGTCCAGAGCGGCAAGTTCTTCATGGGTGTCTGCCTGGGCATGCAGGCCCTCTTTGAAAAGAGCTACGAAGGCGGCACGTACGACTGCCTGGGCTTCCTGCCCGGCGATATCGTGCCTTTTCACACGAAACTGAAAGTGCCCCACATGGGCTGGAATGAGTTGGAATTCCGCCAGGAACACTGGCTCCAGAAAGGACTGCCCGCCCATCCTTACGTCTATTTCGTCCATTCCTACCATAAATCGCCTGTCGATACGCCCGACGTCATCGCTACGGCCGATTACGGCCAGCCCGTCCCGGCTATCTGCGGTAAAGATAATGTCCTGGGCTTCCAGTTCCACCCGGAAAAGAGCGGCCGCGTCGGCGAACAGCTCCTCCGGAATGTCGTCGATTACGTCATGAAGAAAGGGTGAGACTATGATCGTATTTCCCGCTATCGATATCCAGAACGGCCATGCTGTCCGCCTGCGCCAGGGCGTCAAGGACGACAGTACGACCTATTTTGAGAACCCCGTCGACGCCGCCGTCAAATGGTGCGACGAAGGGGCCATGTTCCTCCACGTCGTCGACCTGGACGGTGCCTTTTCGGGTAAACTGACCAATGCGTCGATCATCGGCGATATCTGTGAAGCCGTCGATATCCCCGTCGAAGTCGGCGGCGGTATCCGCAGCGAAGAAGCCATCGAAACGTATCTGGAAGCCGGCGTCAACCGCGTCATCATCGGTTCCAAAGCCGTTGAAGATCCGGAATTCATCACGGCTATGGCCAAGAAATACGGCTCGTCCCTGGCCGTATCCATCGACGCCAAGGGCGACGTCGTCGCCACCCGTGGCTGGGTCGACGGCAGTGACAAGAAGGTCCTGCCCTTTGCCCAGTCCATGCTCGACATCGGCATCAATACCCTGGTCTATACGGACATCAGCCGCGACGGCATGCTGACGGGACCGAACTTTGAAATGCTCAGCCAGCTCCAGCAGCTGCCCTTCATCCGCCTCATCGCGTCCGGCGGCATGAGCAGCATCGCTGATCTGAAGAAATTACAGGCCATGGGCGTCTACGGTGCCATTACCGGCAAGGCGCTTTACGAGGGGAAAATCACGATGGCCGAAATCTGCGCATTAGGGGGAATGTAAGATGTTGGCAAAACGTATTGTACCGTGCCTGGACGTCCGCGATGGCCGCGTCGTCAAAGGCAAACAGTTTAAACATATCCAGGACGTCGACGATCCTGTGAAATTGGGGAAATTCTATTCGGACCAGCTCGCTGACGAACTCGTCTTCTATGACATCACGGCGACCCATGAAAAGCGCCATATCTTCATCGACGTTGTCCGCGCCGTAGCCGAAGCCATTACCATTCCCTTTACCATCGGCGGCGGCATCAGCAGCATCGACGACTTCCACCAGGTCCTGCGGGCCGGTGCCGATAAGGTATCGGTAAATTCGGCGGCCGTCCGCCGTCCCGAACTGATCCGCGAAGCCGCCCAGCGCTTCGGCAGCCAGTGCGTCGTCCTGTCCATCGATGCCAAGCGCGACAACCACGGCAGCTGGCAGGTCTACGTCGAAGGGGGCCGCAAGAATACGGGCATCGACGCCATCGCCTGGGCCAAACAGGGCGTCGCCCTCGGTGCCGGAGAAATCTGCATGAACTCCATGGACGCTGACGGTGAAAAGGCCGGCTTCGACCTGGAACTGAACCGCCGCCTGGCCACGGAACTGCCTGTGCCCATCATCGCTTCCGGCGGTGCCGGCACGATGCAGGATTTCAAAGATGTCTTCGACGTCGGCGTCGATGCCGCCCTGGCCGCTTCGGTCTTCCACTTCGGCCAGATCGACATCCCCGATTTGAAGACCTATTTACAGGGACAGGGAATTCCCATGAGAGGGGCAGAAGAATAAATGGAAAGTGTATCGATGAAAGATATTAAATTTGATGAAAAGGGCCTCGTGCCGGCTGTCGTCCAGGAAGGGTGCAGCGGCAAGGTCCTCATGGTGGCCTACATGAATGCTGAAGCGCTGAAGCGTACCGTCGAAAGCGGTGATGCCTGGTATTACAGCCGCAGCCGCCAGGAATTGTGGCATAAAGGTGAAACGTCAGGCCATTTCCAGCACGTCCGTTCCATTGCCGTCGACTGCGATGCCGATACGATCCTCCTGACCGTCGACCAGGTCGGCGCCGCCTGCCATACGGGCCACAAATCATGTTTCTTCCGGTCCATGACGGAATGGGAAAAGACCTATACGGGCAACTTGTCCATGCTGTCGGACCTGCGCGAAGAAATCAAGGAAAAACGAATCCATCCGACGGAAAAATCGTACACGGCGTACCTCCTGCAGACGGGTATCGACAAGATTTGCAAGAAAATCGGCGAAGAATCGTCGGAAGTCATCATTGCCGCCAAGAACGCCGACCCCGTCGTCAAGGACACGTCGGAAGCCGCTGACAACTTGCGCCTGGAAGTCTGCAAGGAATCGGCCGACCTTTTGTATCACCTGTCCGTCCTCTGGGAAGACACGGGCGTCACCGTCAACGACGTCATGAAGGTCCTGGAAGAACGGTCCCATGTCAAGGGCAATAAGAAGACCGTCGGCCATTTGGACAAGACATTTTAAGTACGAGGAGGAAGGCGCGATGAAGAAAGTGATTTTTGACGTCGATGGCGTCTTGCTCAGTGAAAAACGCTATTTCGACGTATCGGCCCTGGTCGTCTGGGAATGGTATTACAGCCCGCGCTACATGCACCTCAAACCGGAACGGCTCACGGCCGACCTCGACGACGATACCATCGCCGCCCTGCGGGCCCGCTTCTGGAGAAACGACGATATTTTATTGTGGCTCAAGAAACACGGCGTCAACAGCAACTGGGATATGGTCCACGCCCACATCGTCGTCACCTTGTGGCTCATGCTGGAAAAGTATGTCGCCGACCACGGCGGTCTGGAAGGGAGCCTGAAGAAAATCGACGATATCCAGTATTTGGGGTCCCTCCTGCGGGGCTATCCCGTACCGACCGCCGACGACGTCTATCGCCGCCTGAGCAATGTCATCCCCGAACGGGCCGGCAAGGACGAAGTCTTTACGTATCTGACTGATGCCGTCCAGTCGTCTCTGGGACCGGGTTCCAAGCAGTGGACGCCCCTCAATTCGCCCTTGTGGCAGCTGGAATTCGAGGCCTTCCAGGACTGGTATTTCGGCGACGAGCTCTATGAACAGACATATGGCAAGAAACCTTACGCACCGGGGAAACCGGGCTTTTTGACGCGGGAAGAACCGCTGGGGACTGTCGACGGTATCCGCAACATGTTCAAGACCCTGAAGAAGCGGGGCTATCAGATTGCCATCGCCACGGGCCGGTCGAAGATGGAAATGGAAATCCCCTTCCGGACTTATGGCTGGCTCGACGAATTCGACGAACACTATGTCGCTACCTACAGCGACGTCGAAGAAGCCGAAGCCATGCTGCACATGTCCCTGGACAAGCCCAACCCCTTTGCCTATTACCTCGGGGCCTTCGGCAAGAATAAGAAGCACTATCTCGACTACGTCAGCCATCCTGACGACTTCAAGAAGGGCATCTACTACGTCGTCGGCGACTCCCTGGCCGACGTCTGGTGCGCCCGGGCCATGGGGGCTACCATGATTGGTACCCTGACCGGCATCGACGGACCGGCGGCCAAGCCCATGTTCAAAAAGGAACACGTCCGCTACATCGTCGGCTCAGTCGAAGAGATTTTAGATATTTTACCGTAGGAAGCATTATGAAGATTAGAGCTATTGAAATCGGGAAAATCGCCATTCCCTTGAAGACGCCGTTCATTACGGCCCTGCGCCGCGTCGACGTGGCCGAAGACCTGGTCGTCAAGGTCCATACTGACGACGGCCACACCGGTTATGTCAACGCGCCGGCGACGGTCGTCATCACCGGTGACAGCCACCAATCGGTCGCTGCCGCCATTAAATATACTATCGGGCCGAAACTCATCGGTCGGGACATCGATGACCGCGAAGATATCCTGGACACGATCCACCAATCCATGGTCCACAACACGTCGGCCAAGGCCGCCCTGGACATGGCTGTCCACGACCTTTTCGGCCAGCGTTACGGCCTGCCCTTGTACCGCTTCTTCGGCGGCCGCAAGACGCGCATCGCCTCGGACCTTACCATCAGCGTCAATGCGCCGGACACGATGGCGTCAGACGCTGTCCAGGCCGTTTCCCGCGGCTACAGCCACTTGAAACTGAAAGTCGGCATCGACCCGGCCGTGGACTTCCAGCGCGTCGCCGCCATCCGCAAGGCCGTCGGGCCGGATGTCACCATCCGCCTCGACGCCAACCAGGGTTGGAAGCCGAAAGAAGCCATCCGCCTCATCGGCCGCATGGAAGACGCCGGCCTCGATATCGAACTGGTCGAACAGCCCGTGGCAGCCGCTGACTTCGACGGCCTGAAACAAGTCACGGACCACGTCGCGACAGACATCATGGCCGACGAATCGGCCTTCAGCCCGCGCGACGTCTTCCGCCTACTGGCCATGCGGGCCTGCGACCTCATCAACATCAAACTCATGAAAGCCGGCGGCCTGGCCCCGGCAGCCCAGATCGCCGCCATGGCCGACGCTGCCGGCGTCGCCTGTATGATGGGCTGTATGCTGGAAAGCAAAGTCGGCATCACCGCCGCCGCAGCCCTGTCTGCCGGCAAGGCCATCATCCCCAAGAACGACCTCGACGCCGCCGACCTCATGGCCGCCGACCCCGTCC
>CABQJB010000100.1 GCA_902464195.1 uncultured Megasphaera sp. | reverse complement strand
CCCCTACGAACCACGAACAACGCAAAAACAGGCTGCCGCAATGCGACAGCCTGTTTTTACTCTCTTAATGTCCGGCTTCCGGTGTCGTATCGGCGCCTTCCGGTGCGTCTACGGGGTTGCCTTCTTCGTCTTCATAGCTGATAGACGGAACGGTCTTTACGACCTTGATCTTGCGGTAACGGCTCATGCCCGTACCAGCCGGGATGAGTTTACCGATGATGACGTTTTCTTTGAGGCCCAGGAGCGGGTCGATTTTGCCTTTGATAGCAGCATCGGTCAGGACACGGGTCGTTTCCTGGAAGGATGCAGCCGACAGGAAGGAGTCCGTTGCCAGTGCGGCCTTGGTGATACCGAGGAGCATCGGTTTGCCGATAGCGGGCTTGCCGCCATTGCTTTCGATGCGCTTGTTCATGTCTTCAAAGATGTTGACGTCGATATAATCGCCCGGTAATACATCGGCATCGCCGGCGTCTTCGATCTTCATCTTGCGCAACATCTGGCGTACGATGACTTCGATGTGCTTATCGTTGATACCAACACCTTGGGATTTGTATACCTTCTGTACTTCGTATACGAGGTACCGCTGAGTAGCTTCGACACCCAGGATGTGAAGGATGTCGTGGGGGTTGATGGAACCGGCCGTGATACGGCTGCCCTTTTCGATGAAGTCGCCTTCGTGTACGACGAGGTGCGAGCCAAAGGGAATGGTGTAGCTCCGTTCTTCCCCGTCCTTGGATGTGACATGGACGATGTTGATATCGTGGTGGTCTTCTTTTTCGGTAATCGATACGGTACCGCTGATTTCCGTGACGATAGCATTGCCCTTCGGCTTACGGGCTTCAAACAATTCTTCGACACGAGGAAGACCCTGGGTAATATCGCCGGCCGTTGCGACACCGCCCGTATGGAAGGTACGCATGGTCAGCTGTGTGCCCGGTTCGCCGATGGACTGAGCAGCGATGGTGCCGACCGATTCGCCGACATTGACTTTGCCGCCCGTACCGAGGTCGCGGCCATAGCACTTCGCGCAGACGCCATAACGGCTGCGGCAGGTGAGGACGCTGCGGATCCGGACTTTATCGTAGTATTTTGCAATTTCTTTAGCCTGGTCTGCCATGATTTCTTCATTGAGGGCAACGATGACTTCGCCCGTTTCCGGGTTGACCAGGGTTTCGGCAGCCGTACGGCCTTCGATGCGTTCTTCCAGCGATTCGATGACGCCGTTGCCGCTGTCTTCGACGATAGCCGTGACTTCGACGCCGCGGATGTCGTTGTTGCGGACCTTGACTTCATCGACGTCACTGTTGAGGATGCGGTCGATGGCATCTTCCGTAAGCGGCGTGCCTTTGGCGCAGATTTCAATGCCGTTGGAATCGATAACGGCCTTTTCGACAGTCTTGCCGAGCATATTTTCCGCCATGGATTTGCGGATAGCTGCACGGAAGCCTTCTTCCGGTGCGCCGAGGGAAACCGTTTCGATGACGTTGGTGTGGTTCAGGTCATCGTTGATATCCATCTGGCTGCCGCGGAGGTAGAGTTTCGGGATCTGGTGTTCGATGACCGTATCCATATCGTCGTTGGTCAGGAGATGTTCTGCCGGGAAGACGATGTCGCCTGTTTCCGGATCGGCTACATCACGGGCCAGGACGCGGCCGATGAGCTTGTCGCGCAGGAGGTTGACAGCCTGGCGGCACGAGCTGGCCAGACGGGCCCGTTCGCGGACGAGGTCGATGCCGAATACGTCGCAGTCGTCTTCGCGGACGATGACGTCCTGAGAGACGTCGACGAGACGACGGGTCAGATAACCCGAGTCAGCCGTACGCAGTGCCGTATCGGCCAAACCTTTACGGGCGCCATGGGACGATGTGAAGTAGTCCAGTACGGACAGGCCTTCACGGAAGTTCGCTTTGATCGGCAAGTCGATGATACGGCCCGACGGGTCAGCCATCAAGCCACGCATGCCGGCAACCTGACGAATCTGGTCGCGGCTGCCTCGAGCGCCGGAGTCAGCCATCATGAAGATCGAGTTGAACGGGTCCATGTTATCCATCATGACATCTGTAACATCTTCTGTAGCCTGTTTCCAGATTTCGACGCTCTTGTTATAGCGTTCGTCTTCCGTAATCAAGCCGCGCTGATACATGGCATAGGCGTTCTGGACTTTTTTATCGGCTTCGTTAAGGATATCCCATTTTTCTTCCGGGATCTGAATATCAGAAATAGCGATGGACATACCGGCCTGACGGGCATAATGATAACCGATGGCCTTGATTTTATCCAAAAGTTCTGCCGTCTTGGTGTTGCCGACGAGATGGAAGCAGGCATCGACGAGTTTGCCGATCTGTTTCTTGCTCATGAGGACGCCCAGGCAGTTGACGTCGACATATTCCTTGCCCTTTTTAAATTCAGCCACAGCAGCTTCGTCGATCTTACGTTTCGGCAAAGGACGCGTAGCCGTGAGGTCGACGCCGAATTTTTCTTTCAGCTGCGAGAAACCATAGTCGTGGATATGGCCGTCTCCGTCTTTGATCTTGACGAAGTGGGACCAGTCGATGAGGCCGTTTTCATAAGCGAAGACCGTATCTTTCGGGTCCGTGAAGACCATGACCTTATCCGTATGGAAGAGGCGCAGTGGTTCATAGATCTGGTAGTTGTAGAGCAGTTTACCTGCTGTCGTTTCGATGAGGCCGTGGCCAGGGATGCGGACCTTGATCAGGGCTTCGATGTCGATGACTTTGGCATCGTAAGCAAGCATGACTTCATCGTAATTGGAGAAGATTTTGCCTTCGCCTTTGGCAGCCGGTTTGACCAGGGTCAGGTAATAAGCACCGAGGACCATGTCCTGCGTCGGGACAGCAACCGGTTTGCCGTCTTTCGGAGCCAGGATGTTATGGGACGAAAGCATGAGCGTCCGGGCTTCGGACTGGGCTTCTACGGACAGAGGCAGATGGCAGGCCATCTGGTCACCGTCGAAGTCAGCGTTGAATGCCGTGCAGACCAGCGGATGCAGTTTGATGGCGCGGCCTTCCCAGAGGATCGGTTCGAAAGCCTGGATACCGAGACGATGCAGTGTCGGGGCGCGGTTCAAGAGAACAGGATGTTCCTTGATGACGTCTTCCAAGACGTCCCAGACTTCACTGTTGACGCGTTCGACTTTCTTCTTAGCGTTCTTGATATTGGTAGCAATGCCTTTTTCGACAAGTTTCTTCATGACGAAAGGCTTGAAGAGTTCCAGGGCCATTTCTTTCGGCAGGCCGCACTGGTGCATCTTCATTTCCGGGCCGACGACGATAACCGAACGGCCAGAGTAGTCGACACGTTTACCGAGCAAGTTCTGACGGAAACGGCCCTGTTTCCCTTTCAGCATATCCGACAGGGATTTCAGGGGACGATTACCCGGGCCCGTGACCGGACGGCCGCGGCGGCCGTTGTCGATGAGGGCGTCGACGGCTTCCTGGAGCATACGTTTTTCGTTGCGGACGATGATGTCCGGTGCGCCGAGTTCCAAGAGGCGGCTCAGGCGGTTGTTACGGTTGATGACCCGGCGATAGAGATCGTTCAGGTCAGACGTAGCGAAGCGGCCGCCGTCGAGCTGTACCATCGGGCGCAGTTCCGGCGGGATGACCGGGATGACATCCATAATCATCCATTCCGGTTTGTTGCCGGAGTGGCGGAAAGCTTCGACGACTTCCAGCCGGCGGATGGCGCGGACACGGCGCTGACCAGACGAATCGCGGAGTTCATCGCGGAGCTGTTTGTCCAGCTGGTCCAGGTCCAGGCCCTGCAGCAGTTCCTTGATAGCTGCAGCGCCCATACCGACGCGGAATTTATCGCCGTACATATCCAGATACTGACGATATTCCGTTTCCGTCATCAGCTGCTGCTTGGTAAGCGGCGTATCGCCCGGATCAAGGACGATGTACGAGGCGAAGTACAAGACTTTTTCCAGCGAACGGGGAGAAATATCGAGGATCAGGCCCATCCGGCTGGGGATGCCTTTAAAATACCAAATATGAGATACCGGTGTAGCCAGTTTAATATGGCCCATCCGTTCACGACGGACTTTGGCGCGCGTGACTTCGACGCCGCAGCGGTCGCAGACGACACCTTTATACCGGATACGTTTGTATTTGCCGCAGTGACATTCCCAGTCCTTTGTCGGCCCAAAAATGCGTTCGCAGAACAACCCATCCCGTTCCGGTTTCAATGTACGGTAGTTGATTGTTTCTGGTTTCTTGACTTCCCCGTGGGACCATTCGAGGATCTTTTCCGGCGAAGCAAGACCAATCCGCATGGAATCGAATTCATTCACATCAAGCACTAATACCGCTCCCTTCTATCGACTCGTTATTCATCATCTTCAGTAGTATCATCATCGTCAGCCTGTTCAGCTTCGGCGACGGCATCGAGGCTCATGGCACTCATGATGTCATCTTCGCCGCCGTTAGCGACGGGTTCCTGTTCTTCGCCTTCTTCTCCTTCGGCAGGAGCGTCTTCAGCCGGTGCTGCCGGTGTTTCCGGACCGTTTTCACCTTCCATGACGCGGCGGAGTTCATCAGTCTGTTCCGGTTCTGTTTCATCATCATCATCGAGTTCCTTGATGACGACTTCTTCGCCGTCTTCGTTCAGGATCTGGACGTCGAGGCCAATGGCCTGGAGTTCCTTGAGCAGGACCTTGAACGATTCCGGTACGCCCGGTTCAGGGATATTTTCACCTTTGACGATCCTTTCGTAAGCCTTGACACGGCCGACGACATCGTCAGACTTAACAGTCAGCATTTCCTGGAGGGTATAGGCTGCGCCATACGCTTCCAGAGCCCAGACTTCCATTTCGCCGAAACGCTGGCCGCCGAACTGGGCCTTACCACCGAGCGGCTGCTGCGTGACCAGGGAGTACGGGCCTGTCGAACGAGCATGAATCTTGTCGTCGACGAGGTGATGCAGTTTGAGGAAGTATGTGTAACCGACAGTGACGCGGCGGTCCATCGGTTCCCCTGTACGGCCATCGTAGAGGACGGATTTGCCGTCTTCCGGCAGGCCGGCGATCTTCAGGGCTTCAAAAACGTCTTCGGCCTGAGCGCCGTCGAAGACCGGTGTCGCGATATGGATACCGGCGACGTCCGGTTTCGGCATGCCGTACTTATCGAAGTCGTAACCGGCAGCGCGAAGTTTTTCTTCCAGGCCCGGATCCATTTCCTTGATCTGTTTGCCCAATTCATGGACAGCCCAGCCAAGGTGGGTTTCCAAAATCTGCCCGATATTCATACGAGACGGTACGCCCAAGGGGTTCAGGACAATCTGGACCGGCGTGCCATCGGGCAGGAAAGGCATATCTTCCTGGCGCATGACGCGGGAAACGACACCTTTGTTGCCGTGACGGCCGGACATCTTGTCGCCTTCGTGAATCTTACGTTTCTGGGCGATGTAGACGCGGACCAGGCGGTTTACGCCAGGCGGCAGTTCATCGTTGTTTTCACGGGAGAAGATGCGGACGTTGACGACTTTCCCCGATTCGCCATGAGGTACGCGCAGCGATGTATCGCGGACTTCGCGTTCCTTGTCGCCGAAGATGGCGCGCAGCAGGCGTTCTTCCGGTGTCAGTTCCGTTTCACCTTTCGGCGTGACTTTGCCGACCAGGACGTCGCCCGGGAAGACGTCGGCACCGATCATGATGATGCCGTTTTCGTCGAGGTTCTTCGTGCTTTCTTCACTGACGTTGGGGATTTCACGAGTAATTTCTTCCGAGCCCAGTTTCGTGTCGCGGGCATCACATTCGTATTCTTCGATGTGGATGGATGTATAGAGGTCGTTCTTCGGAAGTTCTTCACTGAGGAGAACGGCGTCTTCGTAGTTATAGCCTTCCCAAGGCATGTAGGCTACGAGAATGTTGTAACCGAGAGCTAATTCGCCGCCGTCCGTAGCCATGCCGTCAGCCAGGACCTGCCCTTCTGTAACTTTTTCGTTCTTATAGACCAAGGGGCGCTGGTTGATGCAGGTGCTCTGGTTAGAGCGGACGAATTTGATGAGTTTATATGTATCGACAGACCCAGAGTCCGTGCGGACCTGGATGGTGTCGCCAGTAACGCGGGATACGACGCCGCTGTGTTTAGCCAGGACGCAGACACCGGAGTCACAAGCCGTCTTGTATTCCATGCCGGTGCCGACGAGCGGAGCCTGTGTACGTAGCAAAGGTACAGCCTGGCGCTGCATGTTCGCCCCCATGAGGGCACGGTTGGCATCGTCGTTTTCCAGGAAGGGGATCATGGATGTACCGACGGAAACGACTTCCTTAGGCGATACGTCCATGAAGTCGACGCGGTCAGCCCGGAATTCACGGGTATCTTCACCGTGACGGCAGGCAACGCGTTCGTGGACGAAGTGGCCGTCTTCGGTCAGCGGTTCGTTGGCCTGGGCGATGACGTACTGTTCTTCTTCATCGGCCGTGATGTAATGGACATCTTCCGTAACGACGCCCGTTTCTTTATCGACACGGCGGTACGGGGCTTCGATGAAGCCGAATTCGTTGACTTTCCCGAAGCAGGCCAGGGACGAAATCAAGCCGATGTTCGGGCCTTCAGGCGTTTCTACCGGGCACATGCGGCCGTAGTGGGAATGATGGACATCGC
Source organism: uncultured Megasphaera sp. (assembly GCA_902464195.1). Lineage (GTDB taxonomy): Bacteria > Bacillota > Negativicutes > Veillonellales > Megasphaeraceae > Megasphaera. The sequence goes on along the minus strand of CABQJB010000100.1, from coordinate 701 downwards.
GGACTTCGAACCCTGCGCGTTCACGGGACAAACCGCCAGGACCGAGGGCGCTCAGACGGCGTTTATGTGTGATTTCCGCCAGCGGGTTGGTCTGGTCCATGAACTGGGACAGCTGGCTGGAACCAAAGAATTCTTTGATGGCAGCAACGACAGGACGGATGTTGATCAGGACCTGGGGCGTAATGCTTTCGGCATCCTGGATGGTCATGCGTTCGCGGACGACGCGTTCCATACGGGTCAGGCCGATGCGGAACTGGTTCTGCAGGAGTTCGCCGACGCAGCGCAGACGGCGGTTGCCCAGATGGTCGATGTCGTCAACGGTGCCGAAGCCGTCCATGAGGTTGAGGAGATAGCTGATGTGGGCGATGATGTCTTCGCGGGTAATGGTGCGGTGGTCGTAAGGAAGGTCGCTGTTGTTGCAGATGATCTTGTAGACCGAGCCGTCCTGTTTTTCGACGAAGGCTTCGACGAGGCCGCCGCCGTCACCAGCCGGTGCCCCGTCAGCAATTTCACGATGGAAGACGCCGCTTTCGCGGATCTTTTCGACTTCAGCCGAGCCGATTTCCGTATGAGCATCGACGATGACTTCCCCTGTTTCGGGGTTGACGATCGGTTCGTGCAGGGTCAGGCCGAAGAGGCGGCGTTCCCAGCCGAGCTTCTTGCCGGCTTTGTAACGGCCAACGCGGGCCATATCATAACGG
>CABQJB010000099.1 GCA_902464195.1 uncultured Megasphaera sp. | reverse complement strand
CATATGTAAAGGGGCTGTCGCAAGTGCGACAAGCCCTTTAAGTGGTTAGTGGCTAGCCGTTAGTGGTTAGCAGATGGCTTTAAATTTAAAATTCTCTATGCAAACTATAAACTCCGTACTACAAACCATAAAGAAAAAGGACGGCACATGATGGCAGAAACCTTCGTGAGACAGCCCCGCAGGCCGCAAATCATCGCCTGTGGCGATGGAGTTCGTCGTTCGTCGTAAATCCACAAAATCGCCTGACTGCGATTCCGTAGGGGCCGTCCCAAAGGGCGGCCCGTTGTGGGAATCCCACGAAATGCCGTTTGTCGATATCATTATTCGCAGGTCGCAAAACCATGCCTCATAGACCAGTTGAGTATATCTCCCATTGTTCACAACGCGACGCCCAAGGCTCCCTTTATAGGGGAGCTGGCCGCCGAAGGCGGTCTGAGAGGTTCAAGGACGTCCCCTACGCACAAGGCCACAGGCCTTGGATTATTTGTCGCCTGGCTGCGATGCGTTCATCGTTCGTCAAAAAAAAGCTGCCGCATGAGCGACAGCTTTTTTCGTTGTAGGGGCGACCCGTGGGGCGCCCGCATGCGGCCCCCCTACGACGAACGACCTACGATGAACGATCATCCCCGTGCTTCTGCGACGCAGGCGATGCCGTGGCGGGTGCGGTATTTGAGGAAGAGCATCAGGGCCAGGGCAACGCTGAAGGCGCCGACGAAGAAGTACAAGGTGACGGCGTAGCTGTTGGTATTTTCCTTGATGAGCGACAGGACCAGGGGCCCAGCGACGCCGGCAGCGCCCCAGGCCGTGAGGATGCGGCCGTGGATGGCACTGAGGTATTTCGTGCCGAAGAGGGTGCTGAGGTAGGCCGGCATGCACGAGAAGCCGCCGCCATAGCAGGAAATGATGAGCAGGACCAGGACCTGGAAGCTAAAGGCACTGGTCACATGGGCCAGCTGCCAGAAGGCCAGGATTTCGATGGCAAAGAAGAGGACGTACGTCGCCGAGCGGCCGATGTAGTCGGAGATGGTCGCCCAGGCAATGCGGCCGGCGCCGTTCATAAGGCCGATGATGCCGACCATGGAAGCCGCCGCCATAGGCGACATGCCGACGACATCCTGTGCCATGGGCGAAGCGACGGACAGCAGGGCGATACCGCAGGTGATGTTGGTGAAGAAGAGCCACCAGATGGCGTAGAACTGCCAGGTCTTCATGGCCCGGCGGACGGTAAATTGCGGCTGAGCGTCGGCGTATTCGACGGAAGATTCTTTTTCGTCCCTGACCGGAACGTCTCCGGCTGCCGGCGGAGCCAGGTAGAGCGACGAAGCCGTCATGACGACCATGTAGACGCAGCCGAGGATGAGGAAGTTAGCGACTAAGCCAAAGTGCTGGACCAGCAGCTGCATGGCCGGACCGGCGATGAGGCTGGCAAAACCGAAGCCCATGATGGCCAGGCCCGTAGCGAAGCCCCGGTTTTCCGGGAACCATTTGACCAGTGTCGACACGGGCGTGATATAGCCCGTCCCCAGGCCGACGCCGCCGATGACGCCGTAGAAGGCGTAGAGCATGGGCAGGCTGTGAGCATAGAGCGCTCCTGCCGTGCCGAACATGGCCGTGACGAAGCAGGTCATGGACAGGAGGCCGGACTTGCGGGGACCGATTTTCTGGACGAAACTGCCCAAAAATCCCGCTGACAGGCCGAGGAAGAGGATGGCCAGGGAAAAGGTCCACGTCGTTTCCTTGAGGGTGAATCCCATCGATTCCATAATGGGCTTGGTGAGGACGCTCCAGGCGTAGACACTGCCGATGCAGAGATGGAGCCCCATGGCAGACAGGGCAATGAGCCAGCGATTTCGTTTCATTTAGACAACACTCCTTATGAGGAGCCAGGCTGGCGAAAAAAAATACCGGCCGCCTGGCTCAAGAATATGTAGCATACTCTTGCCCAGACGGTCGGCATGAAAAGCTCCGTACAGTTCACGTGGTTACTCCACTTGATTCCGTCAGTCCTGTACGAATCTGCTGATGTGCTTATTATACGAATATGGACGGTGATTGTCAATATCCATTTTTAGGCAGCCGGCGAAAAAGGAACGTAAGGCTGGCTGGAGACAGCCGGCTTACTGGCCTTAGCCGTATCGGCTTTGGCAGCCGTTTTAGCCGTGGTCTTGGCAGCTGCTGCCGTTGTCGTCTTTACAGACGCAGCTGTTTTGGCAGGGGCTTTGGCAGCCGCCGTAGAAACGGCAGCCGTGGCTGCTTCTTTTTTCTGCTGCGATGCCAGTTCAGCAGCCTGGGCTTGTTTTTCCTTGATATCCGACAAGGTCTGGCCTGCCGGTGCCTGGCGCAGGATATAGACGTTTTCTGCCGGTTCGACCGGTTTCAGGACGGAAAAACCATAGCTCATCAATTTCTGGGCATCGCCGAAGCGATCGTCCGAATTCATGATGGAAGCGATGACCGTCCGGCCGTCCTGGGTAGCCGAAGCGACCAGGCAGGGGCCGCCGGCATTGGTCGTGCCGGTCTTGATGCCATTGGCGCCGGGGAAGCCGCTGGTCAGGAAATAGTTCGTCGTCGTGCAGTGCTTGGACCCGCCGTTGATATAGGGCATGTCGTATTCACTGTGGCTGACCATGTCGCGGAATTCCGGCATTTTCATGCCATAAGCGGCAATCGTCGCCATATCGCGAGCCGTCGAATAGTGATTGCTGTCCGGCAGGCCGTGGGGATTGACGAAATGGGTGTTCGTGCAGCCCAGGGCAGCTGCTTTTTCATTCATCTTGGCGACGAAATCGGCCTGAGTCGGCGTAACCATTTCGGCTACGGCAATGGCTGCATCACAGCCGGATACGGTCATCATGCCGGTCAGGGCATGACGCAGAGTAATCTGGTCGCCAGGGTCGATACCCAGGACAGACGCATCGCTTTCGATGTTGTAGACGTCGTTGGTAATGTTGAGGGGCTGGTCCATTTTCCCCTGGGCCTTACCTAATTCGACGCCGAGGATACCGGTCATGATTTTCGTCGTACTGCCCGGATAGGCCCGGTCATCGGCATTTTTCGCATAGAGTGTGTCACCCGTATCGGCATCCATGACATAGGCGGCATGAGCGCTGATTTCAGGCGGCTGTGGCGTATCAGCAAAGACGGCAGCCGACACGGTCAGGCAGGCAGCTGCGGCCAGACAGAAGATTTTTTTCAAAGACATAGCATACACTTCTTTCTCTATAAGGGATTTTTCGCAGCCATCTTCGGCTTGCGGGGATATTTCTTGGGGCTGTCCTTCACTTTCTCGATGTAGAGGACGGCGCGGACGTCATCGAGACCGGGCAGGCGGACCGGCCGGACTTCGGCGACTTTGCCGCCCAGGATCTGCAGGGCTTTTTCGCCTTCTGCCAGCTCTTCTTCATACTGGGCCCCTTTGAGGGAAATGAAATAGCCTCCGGTCTTGACGTAGGGCAGGGCCCATTCGGCCAGGATGTTCAGGCGGGCGACGGCCCGGCTGGTGACGATGTCGAAAGCACTGCGGTATTCCGGCTTATGGGCCATCTCTTCGGCCCGGCCGTGAAGGAACGATGCCGTTAGTCCCAAATCGCGGACCGTGTTTTCCAAAAAGGTCAGGCGCTTTTGCAGGGAATCGAAGAAGGTCACTTGCAGATCCGGCCGGTAGATGAGCAGGGGCAGACCGGGGAAGCCGGCGCCGGTCCCCAAATCGAGGACGACAGCGCCTTCTTTGAAATAAGCCGGATCGTAACAGGACAGGCTGTCAGCCATGTGCTTGATGGCAACGCCCTTCGGATCGGTAATGGCCGTCAGGTTCATGACTTTGTTCGTTTCCACCAGTTTTTCATTAAAAGTGCAGAACTGGGAAAGCTGGTTGTCCGACACGCTAAGTCCCATGGCCTTCAGGGCCTGTTCTAATTCACTGCGAAACATGATTTTTTTCCTCCCGGCTGTGCTGTTCCAGTACGATGAGCAAGGCTGTGATATCTGCCGGGGAAACGCCGGAAATACGGCTGGCCTGGCCTAAGGACAAGGGCCGGATTTCATCGAGTTTCTGCCGGGCTTCAGCCGACAGGGTGTCGATATCAGCATAGACGATGTCGGCAGGCATCTTCTTCTGTTCCAGGCGGTTCATCTTTTCGACCTGCTCCATCTGACGGCTGATATAGCCTTCATATTTGATCATGATTTCGATTTCTTCTTCTACGTCTGCGGCCAGTTCCGGCAGGTCGAAGACCGTCCGCAGGGCCTCGTAGTCGACATCGTTGCGGCGCAGGAGGTCGTAAGCCGTGATGGCCGTATGGATAGGTGCCGTGCCCAGGCGTTCCAGTTTTTCCAGGTTAGCCTTGGACGGCGTGACGGAAATGGCCCGGAGGGCGGCGATGCCCTGTTCGATGGCCTGTTTCTTGGCCGTGAAGCGGTCGTACCGTTCCTGCGTGACCAGGCCCAGGTCATAACCCTTCTGGGTCAGGCGCAGGTCGGCGTTGTCCTGACGCAGGATGAGGCGGTATTCGCTGCGGCTGGTCATGATGCGGTACGGTTCATTCGTGCCCTTGGTGACCAGGTCGTCGATAAGGACGCCGATATAGGCTTCAGAGCGGGTCAGGATGAACGGTTCCTTCCCCTGGATTTTCAAAGCCGCGTTGATGCCTGCCATGAGGCCCTGGGCGGCCGCTTCTTCGTAACCGCTGGTCCCGTTGGCCTGGCCGGCTGAAAAGAGACCGGAAATCTTCTTCGTTTCCAGCCACGGCGTGAGCTGCGTCGGGTCCAGGCAGTCGTATTCGATGGCATAGCCCGGGCGCATGATCTTGACGTCTTCCAGGCCCGGGATGGTGCGCAGGAAGGCATACTGGACATCAGCCGGCATACTGGTGCTCATGCCCTGGACGTACATTTCTTCCGTCGATTCGCCTTCCGGTTCGATGAAGAGCTGGTGCCGCTTCTTATCGGCAAATCGGACGATTTTCGATTCGATGGACGGGCAGTAGCGCGGCCCGATGCCGGTGATGATGCCGTTGCACATCGGCGCCCTGTCGAGGTTGTCGCGGATGATCTTATGCGTTTCTTCATTGGTAAAGGTCAGCCAGCAGCATTCTTTATTGCGGTCTTTCCGTTCCGACAGGAAGGAAAAAGCATGGCCGTCTTTATCGCCTTCCTGTTTGGCCATTTCATCGGTCCGCAGGGTACGGCGGTCGACGCGGGCCGGCGTACCGGTCTTGAAGCGCATGAGCTTGAGGCCGGCCTTGATGAGCGACCCCGACAAGTCTTCAGCCGAACGCTGGCCGATAGGGCCACCGGAATAGGTACAGGTGCCGATGATGATCTTCCCTTTGAGGTAGGTCCCCGTCGCCAGGATGACGCATTTGGCTTTATAGACTTCATCCAGTTCCGTCCGGACGCCGGTGACGGCGCCGTCTTCGACGAGGAGGTCCGTAATCATGAGCTGCTTGACGTCGAGATGGTCCTGGTTTTCCAGGGTCTTGGTCATGGCCATCTGGTACATCTTCTTGTCGGACTGGGCCCGGAGGGAATAAACAGCCGGCCCCTTGCCGGTGTTAAGCATGCGCATCTGGAGGCATGTCTTGTCCGTATTGATGCCCATTTCGCCGCCGAGGGCGTCGATTTCCCGGACGAGATGGCTCTTCCCCGGTCCGCCGACAGCGGGATTGCAGGGCATGAGGGCAATATTATCTAAGTTCAGCGTCGCCATCAGGGTCTTGGCGCCCAGGCGGGCACTGGCCAGGGCCGCTTCACAGCCGGCATGGCCGGCACCGATGACGATGACATCGTATGTATCGACTACAAACATGGTTACACCCCTTTATTTACCTAAACAGAATCGGCTGAAAATTTCTTCGACCATATCGTCGTGGACGGTATCGCCCGTAATCGAGCCCAAAAGCTCCCAGGCTTCTCGCAGGTCGACGACGGCACAGTCGACGGGCATACCGGCTTCGATAGAATCGAGAGCCCGCTGCAGGGCTTCCCGGCTCTGGCGCACCAGCTCGATGTGGCGCGTGTTGGTGAGCAGGGCGCTGCCTGCCGTATCGGCATGGGACAAGGCCAGGGACAACAAGTTATCTTTCAGGGTATCCAGGCCGTCGCCTGTCCCGGCCGACAAGGAGAGGATGGGATGACCATAGCGTTCCAAATCTTTTTCCGTAACGACTGGCGGAAGGTCGGTCTTATTGAGGATGACCAGGACATTCTTAGCCTTCGTCTCTTCCAGGATAGCTCTATCTTCATCGGATAAAGGACGGGAGCGGTCGATGACGACCAGGATGATATCGGCTTTGTCCAGATAGGCCTTGGCCTTGGTGACGCCGATTTTTTCGACAGTATCCTCTGTTTCCCGGATGCCAGCCGTATCGACGAGGCAGACCGGGACGCCTTTGAGGGAAATCCATTCTTCCAGGACGTCCCGCGTCGTCCCAGGCACGTCGGTGACGATGGCCCGGTCTTCCTGGAGCAGGCGGTTGAGCAGGCTCGATTTGCCGGCATTCGGCGTACCGGCAATGGCGGCCATGACACCGTCGCGGATGATGCGGCCGTCGTGAGAAGCCTCCAGCATATCGTCCAGGGCCGTCAGCTGTTTGCGGATCGCTCCGGCTACGTCGGGGACGGTAATATCTTCCAGGTCCTCTTCAGGATAATCAATGGTAACTTCCAGGCGGGTAATGAAGTCCGTCAGATCATGACGCATGGCGCCAATGACCTTAGACAGCCGCCCTTCGAGCTGATTGACGGCACTGGTCAGGCCCTGGCGGCTCTTGGCCTGGATGACATCCATGACGGCTTCAGCCTGAGCCAGATCGATGCGGCCATTGACGAAGGCCCGCTGCGTGAATTCTCCGGGATTGGCCATGCGTGCCCCGTGAGACAGGACCAGGCCGAGTATTTCTTCCAACGCTTTGCGGCCGCCGTGGCACTGGATTTCCAGGACGTCTTCCGCCGTATAAGAGTGCGGCCCCTTCATGATGAGCATGAGCACTTCATCGACAGGCCGGCCGTCATCGGCGACGACGAGGCCATGCTGGATGGAACGGTCCCGGCGCTGAGCCAGGGGCTTTCCCGAAGGGCTGCGGAAAATGGCATCGCCTACGTCATAGGCATGGCTGCCGCTGATACGGATGACGCCGATGCCGCTTTCCCCCAGCGGGGTGGCAATGGCAGCGATCGTATCGGTCGTATCGTACATATGGCAATACTCCTTTCATAGCCAAAAAGGACAAACTTAATACTCGAAAAGGCTTGTCGCACGACGACAAGCCCTTTAAAGTTGTTAGTGGCTAGCAGTTAGTTGTTAGCGGATGGCTTTAAATTTGAAGGTT
>CABQJB010000098.1 GCA_902464195.1 uncultured Megasphaera sp. | reverse complement strand
GTCGAAGACGAATACGTCCGCTGCCTGGTCCGGGAACTGCGTCAGGCCGCCAAGGCGCCGCGCCTGCGGGACAGCCTCATCCACGCCGTCTTCATCGGCGGCGGCACGCCGACATCCCTGTCGGCAGACAACGCGGCCCGCCTCCTGGGAGCTGTCCGGGACTGCCTGCCCCTGGCCAACGATTACGAGCTGACCTTGGAAGGGCGGGTCCATGACTTGGAACCGGAAAAAATCGATACCTGGCTGGCTTATGGCGTCAACCGCATATCCCTGGGCGTCCAGTCGTTTGATACGAAAGTCCGCCGGTCCGTCGGCCGCCTCGACGACAGGGATACGGTCCTGGAACGATTGGCGGCCCTCAAGGCCTATGGCCAGTGCGTCGTCGTCATCGACCTCATGTACGGCCTGCCCGGTCAGACCATGGATGTCTGGATGGACGATGTCCGGACCTTTGCTGAATCAGGTATCGACGGCGTCGATCTCTATCAGCTCAACGTCTTTGACGGCAGTGCCCTGAACCGGGCTATCCGCCAGGGAACCCTGCCGCCGGCGGCGACGACGGCCCAGCAGGCCCTCATGTTCCGGGCCGCCAAGACCTATCTGGACCAGCGGGCCTATACACGTCTCAATATCTGCCACTGGAGCAAGTCGCGGCGGGAACGGAGCCTCTACAACACCCTGGCCCGGTCGGGCGCGGCCATGTTTCCCTTCGGCTGCGGTGCCGGCGGCCACATCGACGGCTATGAAACCATGCTGCACCGGGCCATCGCCCCGTATGAACTCTTCGTCCGCGAAGGCAAGAAACCCTTCATGGCCCTCCTGCGCCAGTCGCCGTTTCAATCCTTCATCGATGAGATACAGTATCAGCTGGAACAGGGCTGCCTCGATATCGAGACCCTGGCGGCCCGGGAGCCGCGGCTCGGTGAATTGAACTGGCTCTATCAGCGCTGGCAGGACCGGGGCCTGGTCCGCTATAACGGCGTCCTCTACGAATTGACCGATGCCGGCCAGTTCTGGCAGGTCAACCTGACCCAGACGACGCTGGAATGTATGCAGTACCTCCTGACCGGCCGGACCGCAGCGGCCCTGCAGGGCATTGCCGCCCAGGATTCGCCGAAGTCGGCGGCCATGGCCGAAGCCATGCGGAAGATGAAAGCAAGCGGGGCCGGGCCCAGTATGGAAGCCATGCAGCGTATGGCCGAAGCTATGAAGCACATGAGCCGCGAAGAACTCCAGGCCGTCATGCAGCGCATGAAGGGCTGACGGAATGACATATTGACAAGACCTGCCGAATTCGATAAAATAATAATGAAATTTATTATTGAATAAGGGTGGGGCTATGGAACGGAACAGACGACGGCGTCGGATAGTACAGATACTTTGCGGCGCCGTTCTCTTTGTATTACTGGCCGGGGTCTTGCTGGCATCGCCGGTAGATGGCCTGGCCGGGGCTACGCCGCGGTCCCAGGCGAAAGGGGACAGCAGGCTGTCGGGTTCGTATGTCCTGCTGCTCAACAGCCAGCAGCCGCCGTTTGACGAGGAAGAAGCCTGTCAGGCTTTCGGCCGTTTTTTCAGCCAGAGCCAGGCTGGCCTTTCGCCTTTAGCCGGACAGACGGTGGTCCTTTATATTCCCAAGGACGACGCGGCCCTGTCCGCTTACAGCCAGTCCCTGGTCCGGCGGGCGGCCAGCCGGCAGGTGACGCTGACCGTGCGGCCGCTGGAAGCCGTCTTCTTGCGCTCCCGCCTGCGGGCCCGGGCGTATGAAGCCATCCTCGTGCCGGCGGCGTCCCTGCCGGACGGCCTGGATGCTCAGGCCCGTAGTTATGAATATAAAAGTTATGTCCTGCGTTAGGAGGCTGTCATGCGTCGTATCCATACCTTAGTCGCGGCGGCCCTGACGGTCGTCGTCCTGCTCCATGCCCTCTGCGGCAGTTTCCTGCTCCTCGGTACCAGCCGCCGTCCCATGGTCTTTCTGGCCTGGCTGGCAGCGGGCCTGCTGGGGCTCCATGTCGGCTTCAGCCTGGTCCTGACAGGGCAGACCTGGCGGAGCCTGCGATGCCGGTCCCGCCGGTATATCCGGCTGAACCGGGCTTTTTGGCTGCGCCGGATCAGCGGGATCGCCATCCTGGTCCTGCTGGTCTTTCATGTTGGCATGTTCGGCCTGACCGAAGAGGGGACGTATTTTCTTCTGCCCTTTACGGCGGTCAAGCTGGCGGCCCATCTTCTGCTCATCGCGGCCCTGGCCCTGCATATCGCCGTGAATTTGAAACCCTTGTGCCTGGCCCTGGGCTGTTCCCAGCTGGACTGGCAGAGCCGCAGCATCAGGCTGGTGCTCCTGGTCTTCTGCGGGTTTGCGGCCGTGGCCGGCATCGTCTATTTTGTGAGGTGGCAATACTTATGAGTCCGCAAATGGTCATCATCGGGGCCGGCCTGGCCGGTTTGTCGGCAGCCTATACGGCGGCCCGCCAGGGCTGGCAGGTCTGGCTCTGTTCCTCCCTGCCGTCCGAACGGGCCCAGTCAGTCATGGCCGAAGGCGGCATCAACGCGGCCCTGGATACCCAGGGGCAGGAGGATAGTCCGGCCGGACACGGAGCCGATACGCTGCGGGCGGCCTGCGGCCTGGCCGATCCCAATGCCGTCCTGGCCATGACGGCAGCCGCTCCGGCCCTGGTGACCGAACTGGCCGATTTGGGTGTCCCCTTCAACCGGATGGCAGATGGGCAGATCGACCTGCGCTATTTCGGCGGCCAGAAGAAGAAACGCACGGCCTTTTCGCAGAGCGATACGGGAAAACAGCTCATGACGGCCCTCATCGACGCCGTCCGCCGGTATGAAGTGGAAGGGGCCGTACACCGTCTGGACCACCACGATTTCCTGACCCTGCTCCACGACGGGCCGGTCTGTACCGGCGCCAGCCTGCGCGACACCTGGAGCGGGGAAACGTGTGACCTGCCGGCCCAGGCGGTCCTCATTGCCAGTGGCGGCCTTCATGGCCTCTTTAGCTGTACGACGGGCTCGCTGGCCGATACCGGTGCCGTGACGGCCGAGTTGTTCCGTTTGGGCCTGCCCGTAGCCAATGGGGAGTTCATCCAGTATCATCCGACGACGATTGCCAGCAACGGGAAGCGGATGCTGGTCAGTGAAGCGGCCCGCGGGGAAGGCGGCCGGCTTTGGGTGATGAAACAGGGGCAGCCCTGGTATTTCATGGAAGAAAAATATCCGGAACTGGGGAACCTCATGCCCCGCGATGTGACGGCCCGGGAAATCTGGTACCACTGTCAGGCTGGCGAAACGGTCTGGCTGGATCTGACGGGCCTGGATGAAGACGCCTTTTCCCGGAAATTGTCGGGCCTGGTAGCCGACTGCCAGCTCTATGGCGGCGTCGATATCCGCCGTCAGCCCATCGCCGTGGCACCGGGCATCCATTATTTCATGGGCGGTCTGGCTGTCGATGAATGGCATCGCACGCCGTGGAAGCAGCTGTACGCTGCCGGTGAATGTGCCTGCCAGTACCATGGCGCCAATCGCCTGGGCGGGAATTCCCTGCTCGGGGCCATCTATGGCGGCCGCAAAGCGGCTGGTACGGCGATGGAAGAGGGACGGGACCGGCCGCTGCCCCGGACCGGACGGCCTGATATGCCGCCGGCGGCACTGTCTCCGGCCGGGCTGGCCTGCCTGCGGCAGCACCTCGACCAGGCCTTGGGCGTCGTCCGCAGCGGGGAGGTACTGGCCCGGGCCTTGGACGGCATCGCCGCCTTGCCTGGCACCCTGCCGCTACTGGGACGGGCCCTGCTGCAATCGGCCCTGGGACGGCAGGAAAGCCGCGGGGCCCATTGGCGCAGCGATTTTCCGCATCGCGACGATGCCCGCTTCCTGCGGACGACGCTGGCCGTATATGACGGCCGGCGCGTTACCTTGTCGTACCGGCCGGTGCCGGAGAAACGGGGATAGTATGACCTATATTTTTCATATCCGCCGCCAGGAACGGGCCCAGAGCCCGGCGTACTGGCAGGATTTTCTCTATGACGGCCAGGGCAGCGATTCCGTGGCCCAGGCCCTGACGGTCCTCAACGGGCGCAGTCCCCTGAAGGACCGGGACGGACAGGAGGCAGCGCCTATCCGCTGGCAGCGGAGCTGCCTCGTGCGCAAGTGCGGCGCCTGTGCCATGGTCATCGACGGTGTACCGGCCCTGGCCTGTTCGACCTTTTTGTCCAGCCTGTCCGGGCCGGTCATTACGTTAGAGCCGCTCAGCCTGTTTCCTGTCGTCGCCGACCTCATCGTCGACCGCCACGTCCTGTCGGACCGCCTCAAGGACTGGCAGATTTGGCTGGAACATCCGGCTGCGGCGTCGGCCTGGACCTGGAAAAACCGCTATGAATCGGCACGGTGCCTGCTCTGCGGCTGTTGTCTGGAAGTCTGTCCCAATGCTTCGCCGCAGTCCCTCTTTGCCGGGGCGGCTGCGGCCGTCCAGGCGTACCGCATCCTGGCCCAGGAAACAGGGGACAGCCCGCACAGCCGGCGGCTCCGTCAGGCCTACCGGCAGCAATATTTTGAACAGTGCGGCCAGTCCATGGCCTGCCAGCAGGTCTGCCCGGCTCGGCTGCCCGTGACGGACCTGCTGGCCTGTGCCAATTCCCTGGCCCTTTGGAAACGCAGCCGATGGTAACGAGAAAGGAAGGAAACGATGGGAAATACCTTATGTATTTATGATGGCGACGCGCAGACCCGGCAGATTGCCTGCCTCGTCGGCAGCGTCCTGAGTATGAGCGCCTATGTATCTTATACGGAAAAATGGGACTGGGAGCGCTATGAACGCATCGTCTTCGTCATGGGGCCCAGACAGGCCATGTTTTCACATTTTGCCGTCTGGCAGCCGGCCTTGCAGCACAAGAAGCTGGCTTTTCTGTGGAACGATTTCCAGAATATCTATAGCGAACGCATCGCCGCGGCCATCGAGGCCCGGCTGGACCGGCCGCTGGATGTGACAGCCTTCGTTTCCTCCGAGAATTGGCTCGACGATACGATCCGCGCTGCCCAGGCTATCCAGGCGCGGGAAAAAGGACAGGGGCATTCGGACGAGGTCGTCCTTCAGGCTATGGAGAACTTCCTGGCCGGTCATAATACGGGCGTCCTGTCGACGGGGTGGGGCCAGGAAATCCACGGCACACCCATGGAATACGTCTATGAAAAGGGAACGTTCTATTTCTTCAGCGAAGGCGGCCGCAAATTCATCTACCTCTATCGCAACCGCCACGCGGCTTTTTCCGTCTGCGATGCCTTTACGGATGTCCAGCATCTGGCCGGCCTGCAGGCCGAAGGCCGTGTGCGCTTCATCGAGCCTGACGATGAGGCATACCCGCGCATTGCCGCCCTCAAGGGGATTGCCCCGCAGCGGCTGGCGGCCATGCCCGTCGTCCTCCATGTCATCGCCCTCGATGTGACCCGGATGACTTTCGTCTGGAGCGGCTTCCTCAAGACACGCCGCGCCCTGCGCCAGACCTATCTATTTTAAAAAGGAGCTGCCCATGAATCATGAAACAAAGATGAATGTCCTTTGCCGTGAAGCCGACCGGCAGGTGATCCGCGTCGAAAATGAAACGGGCTCGGCATACCTGACGAATTACGTCATCTATCCGGGCCTTTCGATTGCCTATATGGATGCCCATATCCAGGAATTTTCCTGCTATGCCCAGCCCAGGCCCGGCGTCTTTGCCATCAATCACTGCGAAGAAGGGCGCATTGAGTGCAATTTTAAGAACGGAGAGTTTTTATATATGGGAAAAGGAGACATGTCCGTCGGCAAGCGCAGCTGCAGTGCCTACTGCCACACGGCGTATTTCCCCATTTCCCATTATCACGGCCTGTCCCTGCTCATCGACACCCGGAAGGCCCAGCCCGTCCTGGACCGCCTCCTCGAAGAGGACCGGCCGGATCTGCAGGCCTTGTGCGACCGTTTTTGCCGGGCTTCGGATTTTGGCGTCATCATGCAGGAAAATGAGGCCATGAAGCATCTCTTCTATGAGCTCTATCACGTACCCGAGGCCATCCGCCTGCGCTACTGCCGCCTGAAGGTCCAGGAAATCCTCCTCTTCCTGGGGACCCTGCCGGCCGGGACGGTCCAGGACCGGCCTTTCCTGACGCGGCGCCAGTCCGATACGGTCAAAGCCGTCCAGAAGGAACTGCGCCGTAATTTATGCCGCCATCAGACCATCGAAGAGCTGGCCGCAGCCTATGGCATGGCGCCGACGACGCTCAAGCGCTGCTTCAAGGATATGTGCGGCACGACGATTTACCAGTACCAGAAAGAAGCGCGTATGGCCGAAGCCATGCGCCAGCTCGCCGGGACGGATGACAGCATCCTGCACATCGCCAACGGCGTCGGCTATGAAAACAGCAGCAAATTCGCCGAAGCCTTTAAAAAGACGACGGGCCTGCTGCCCAAGGATTACCGGAAAGTCGCAGGCCGCCAGCCCCAATAGCGGGCCGATAACCACAGCTATCCGTTCTGGCAACCGTCCTGAACCACGAGCCACTAACCACTAACCACGGGCTTGACGATGGTGCCGGTTTTCCGGCAGGTGACGCGCCCGCTGGTCGTGTCGGTCAGGCTGGCGGCGAAGGCATCGCTGTCGCTTTGCGGGACTTCCATGGTAAAGGTCACGTCAGCCGCGAAATCCCGGCCGGTGATGGTGCCGCCGTGGTCGGGCACGAAACGTTCCATCGTACTGACCAGGGGATAGGCGACGGTCGCCGTCAGGATAGTAAACGGCGTATAGACGGCGATATCTGCGGCTTCCAGGGCCAGGGCCGCGGCATGGCTGTAAGCCCGGATGAGGCCGCTGGCACCGAGTTTGATGCCGCCGAAATAACGGGTGACGACGATGGCCGTATTGGTCAGGCCCTGCTTCTTGAGGACTTCCAGGATAGGCCGGCCTGCCGTACCGGCCGGTTCGCCATCGTCGCTGGAGCGCTGGAAACGGCCGTCCGGCCCGACCTGGTAGGCCGAGCAGTTGTGGCGGGCATCCCAGTATTTCTTTTTCATTTCCTCGATGAAGGCCGCCGCTTCGTCTTCGGACTTCACTTCACAGACTGTAGCGATGAAGCGGGACTTCTTGATGATATATTCAGCATCGGCCCGGCCGTAGACCGAGCGGATAAGAGATTCCATAACACACATCGTCCTTTGCATTTTTCTTCCATCATACCATGGATTCGTGATTCGTGGCTAGTAGGGAGCGCATGAAGACTTCTACCATCATGCGAGGTCCCTTTTAACTACAAACTATAAACTTAATGCTAAAAAGGCTTTATTTTCATATTCTCATTTGTTGAATAATATATAAA
>CABQJB010000097.1 GCA_902464195.1 uncultured Megasphaera sp. | reverse complement strand
CTATTATCACTATATAAGATTACTTATAGCTATAGGGAATAGCTTGGGACATAGTTGGAGGGTATTATCCATGAGACAGAAAAAGGCAATATCGGATGCTGTCATCGAACGATTGCCGCTGTACTACAGGGACTTGCTATTATTGCAAGACGCGGGAATCGATATCATCTCATCCGAAAAGTTAGGGGAACGGCTGGGAATCACGCCGGAACAAATCCGCAAAGACCTGACCTGTTTTGGGGCTTTTGGGAAAAAGGGCGTAGGCTATTACGTCAGTGAATTATGCCAGCAAATCGTAGAAATCATCGGCTTGCAGCAGCATTGGAAAATCGGTATCGCCGGCATCGGCCATCTCGGCTGGGCCTTGGCGAACTACAAGACCTTCGGCCGCCTGGGCTTCCGCACGACAGGCTTGTTCGACGTCGACCACCGCATCATCGGTCAGAACGTCGGCGGCGTCGAAGTTACGCCGATTTCTGAAATGGGCGAAGTCATTCAGCGCGAAGGCATCCAAATCGGTATCATCACGACGCCGGCCGCCGTAGCCCAGCAGGTAGCCGACCAGATGGTCGCCGCCGGCATCCGGGGCATCCTGTCCTTTGCACCGTTGCGCCTGACCGTGCCGGACGGCATCTTCGTCTTCCGCGAAGACCTGTCCATCGGCCTGAGCCGCATTTCGTACTATTTAACGAATAAGAAAGATTAATGATGACTGTCCGTTATTGACATGGCGGGCGCCCTTACATTATCTTTATAGTTTGTAGTACAGATAGTTTTTGGGGTGTAGGGGTCGCCACGTGGGCGACCCGTTAGGAATTGGGATGATTTTTCTAACAAACGGGTCGGAAAATCGTACATATCATCGTACATATCCCAGAGCGGGCTCGCCACGTGCGAGCCCCTACAGCAAAAGGGACTGTCGCACGTGCGACAGTCCTTTTTCTATGCTATAATATTCGTACATTCCAACACTTGTAGAATGAGGTGATACTACTATGGATTCTATCTATGGTTCCTATGGACCGGCTTTACAGGCTACACTGGAAGATATTATCAGCCGTATCCGTGCCTATAGTGATGATATAAAAGCCAAAACGGGAGAAGCTGCTTATGAGCACTTGATTTACCGCATCAAGTCCGAAGGGAGCATGCGGGAAAAATGCGACCGCAAGGGCCTGCCCCAGACGGCCTATTCGGCGCTCCACGATATCCGCGATGCCATCGGCATCCGCATTGTCTGTTGTTTCCTCGACGACATCTATCGGGCTATCGACTTCCTGAAAAGCCTCGATGGCGTCCGCATTGTCGAAGAGAAAGATTACATCCGTCACGTTAAGCCCAATGGCTACCGCAGCTACCACGTTATTTTGGAACTGGAAGAGCCTTATGAAGATGTGACTGGCGCCAATCCGGGCCATTTCTATGCCGAAGTCCAGCTGCGCACGATTGCCATGGATTCCTGGGCCAGTCTGGAACACCAGATGAAATACAAGCACGACATCAAGAATCCGGAACTCATCGTCCGGGAACTCAAGCGCTGTGCTGATGAACTGGCTTCGTGCGACGTATCCATGCAGACCATCCGCAATTTAATCCATGCACAAGAATAAGGGGGAAATGCTATGCGTCTTCTATTAGCTGAAGATGAAAAAGAAATGTCCGCAGCTCTGTCTGCCATCCTGACCCATTCGGGATACGACGTCGACGCCGTTTATGACGGCCAGGCTGCCGTAGAAAAAGCCTTGTCCCAGTCCTATGACTGTATGATTTTCGACATCATGATGCCTAAGAAAGACGGTGTCCAGGCCTTGAAGGAAATCCGCGACAAAGGCAATATGACGCCGGTCATCATGCTGACGGCCAAAGCCGAAATCGATGACCGCATTACTGGCCTCGACGCCGGTGCCGACGACTATTTGACCAAGCCCTTCGCTATGGGCGAACTCCTGGCCCGCCTGCGCTCTCTGACGCGGCGGTCGACGTCCTATGCGCCGTCGAAACTTACTGTCGGCAATGTCGAACTCGACGTAGAAGAACAGGAACTGGCCTGCCGCAACTCTATCCGCCTGGCCAATAAGGAAACGAAGCTGATGAAATTCTTCATGGCCAACGCCGGCAAAACCCTGTCGACGGCACAGATCTTTGACAACGTCTGGGGCGATGAAGAAGATGACGTCGATGAAGGCATCGTCTTCATTTACGTCTCGTATTTACGGGAAAAACTCGAAGCTGTCCAGGCTGACATCGAAATCATCGGCCAAAGAGGGCAGGACTATGCTTTGACCTTGAAAGAAGCGCCATCGGAGGTCTAGGCCATGAATATAATCAAGCGCCTGCGCCGTAAATTCATCATCATGGCGACGATTGGTGTCCTCGTCGTCCTCGGCGGCGCCCTGGGCCTCATCAATACCATCGCCTACATGCGGATGCATCAGCAGGTCATGTCGGTCCTGACCTATATCATCCATAATGATGGCGCTGTGCCCCAGAAAATCGGCGGCGACGATGGCAGTTTCTTCAATGACCCGTCATGGACCGAAGAAACGCCAGAATTTGCTTACCAGATACGCTTTTTCAGCGTCCTCGTCAATGCCGGCGGTTATGCGGAAAAAATCGACATCCAGCACATCGCTTCATTTTCTGAAAAAGAAGCCATCGACTACGCCCGGACGACTGTCGCTGAGGCGCGGGAAAACGGGACGAAACAGGGCTTTTTCAAAAAGAATCGGGCCAGTTACGCTTATATGATTAAGCCCAATGACAACGGCAGTTTCCTCATCGTTATCCTTGACTGCACGCGCGACGTCGCCGCTGTTACTTCGTTCATGCGCTATTCCCTCTGGTTTGGCCTGGGCTGTGTCATCTTATATGTCATCATCCTGGCAGCCATGTGCAACGTCGCTATCCGGCCTTTCGTCCGCAATATGGAGAACCAGAAGCGCTTCATCACCAATGCCGGGCATGAACTGAAGACGCCGATTGCCATCATCTCGGCCAATGCCGAAGCCATCGAGATGCTCAATGGCCAGAGCCAGTGGACGGACAGCATCCTCAAACAGGTCCGCCGCCTGTCTAACCTGATCCAGGACCTCATCATGCTGTCCAAGATGGGCGAACGCTCTCAGGTCGACCTGGTCATTACCGATGTGAACTTGTCGGAAACGGTCCGTGCCGTAGCCGATTCCTTCCAACAGCTGGCCATTGACGCCGAAAAGACTTTGACGACGGCTATTGCCGACGGCATTCACGTTAAAGGCGACAGCAAGTGCCTCTATGAACTGGTCAACATCCTTGTCGACAATGCCGTCAAATATTGCGACGATAAGGGGACTATCGACGTCTCCCTGCGCCGGGGCCGTCTGGGGAAAGGGGCTGTCGTCGCCGTGACCAACACCTATGCCGACGGGGCCAATGTCGACTATTCCCGCTTCTTTGAACGCTTCTACCGCGGCGATACGTCCCATAACAGTCAGAAGGCCGGCTACGGCATCGGCTTGTCCATGGCCGAAGAATTGACGAAACTCATGGGTGGCAAGATCAATGTATCTTATAAGGCCCAACGTATAACGTTTACTGTCCGGCTGGGCTGATTTTTCCTATAGGGAAAGGCCGCAACCTGTGTTATAATGTGACCAACATCACTTTTACTCAGGGGGAAGATACCAATGGAAATGCAAATGGAATATATCCGAAAATTACCGGAACCGCAGGAACTGATGGAACAATTTCCTATCGACGACAAGGTCAAAGCCATCAAGGCCAAACGGGATGAAGAAATCAAGGACATCCTGACTGGCAAAGATGACCGTTTCCTGCTCATCATCGGACCTTGTTCGGCCGACAATGAACCGGCCGTCCTCGATTATATCCACCGCCTGGTCAAAGTCCAGGAACAGGTCAAAGATAAAATCTTTATCATCCCGCGCGTCTATACCAGCAAACCCCGTACCATCGGCGTCGGCTATAAGGGCATGCTTCATCAGCCGGACCCGGAAGGCAAGGAAGACATGCTGGGCGGCATCATCGCCATCCGTGAAATGAATGCCCGCGTCGTCCGCGAAACGGGCTTTACCTGCGCCGAAGAAGTCCTCTATCCGGAAATCTTCCGTTACCTGTCGGACCTCTTGTCCTATGCCGCCGTCGGTGCCCGGTCCGTCGAAGACCAGTTCCACCGCATGATCGCCAGCGGTGTCGGCATCCCGGTTGGCATGAAGAACCCGACGTCCGGTGACATTTCGGTCATGCTCAACTCCATCGAAGCTGCCCAGCACACGCAGGATTTCCTCTTCCGCGGCTGGGAAGTCCGCACCAAAGGCAATCCGCTGGCTCATGCCATCCTGCGCGGTTACGTCGACAGCTTCGGCAACAGCATGCCGAACTACCATTATGAAAACCTCCAGCGCCTGTACGAAGCCTATGGCAAGCGGGACCTGTCCTATCCGGCCGTCATCGTCGACGCCAACCATGCCAATTCGGGCAAGAAATACTTAGAACAAATCCGTATCGCCAAAGACGTCATCCACAGCCGCAAGCACTCGGCCGACATCAAACAGCTGGTCAAGGGCTTGATGATCGAAAGCTACATCGAAGACGGCAATCAGAAAATCAGCGAAGGCACGTATGGCAAATCCATCACCGACCCCTGCCTGGGCTGGGAAAAATCCGAACGCCTCATCTACGACATGGCAGAATTGCTATAATTCGTGGCTCGTGGCTAGTGATTCGTTTTTGCGGCCTTATTGGCCGCACTGTAGGGGCCGTCCTGCTAAGGCGGCCCGCTTTTCTTTAAATTTAAAACCAACCACTAGCCCCTAGCCACTAGCCACTAAAAAAGCGCTGTCGCACGTGCGACAGCGCTTTTTCTCAAAACGTATCCAACAAAGTGTATCCTTTGCCGCGCAGGAACGTTTCCGTTTCCATTTCGCGGGTCTTGAAGATGGCAACCGGTGTGCCGGCCTGGCGGTTATAGGAGATGTATAAGTAGTCGATGGAAATATTGGCCTGGCGGAGGCTGTCGAGAATCTTGTCCAGGCAGCCCGGCGTATCGCCCATTTCGACGGCGACGACTTTGTCCATATGACATTGGTAGCCGGCTTCCTGTAATTTCGAGACGGCCAGTTCCGGGTCAGTGACGATGAGGCGGATGATGCCGAATTCCGCGCTGTCATTGGCCAGCATGGTGTAGATATTGATATTGGCATCGGCTAAGACCGACGTCATCTTGCGTAAGGCGCCCTTCGTATTTTCAGCGAATACAGAAACTTGATTGAGCATAAATCAGAATCCCCCTTGATGATAAAATATTGTGACGTTGTCCCCATTTTACCATAAAAAGACAGGCTTGTAATGGGGATGGGGATTTGTTAAACGTTTCATAATGAGCGAGTCATGATATAATAAAAGCATAGGAACTATGTTTTTTACGATACGAGGTGAGGGTTATGCCAGCTTGGTTAGTCATCTTCTTATTTTTACTGCTCACAGGCATTGCCAAACTCTATATGTGGCTCGGCGTCACGGACCCGCTGAAAGCCGTCATCGCTGCGACCCTGACGACCTTCGTCATCATCTGCGGCCTGCGGCAAAGTGGCCAGAAACAGGCCGAAGAAAAAGAACGAGAAAAGAGAGCGGCAGCTGAAAAAGAAAAAATCCAGCCAGCCCAGAAAACTATAAAGGCGAAACATCAACTCGATGCCGACGATGCCGCCTTCCTGTCCGCCGTCGGCACGGGCCTTATCCTGCACGAGCTCCACGAACGGAACAAAGAAAAAGAACGGGCTGAACGCGATTACGATGGCAATTGGGATAACCCCGATGACGACAGCCAGTACGATGATAACCAGTACGACGATAGCCAATATGATGACTGGGAGTGATGGAGATTTCGCAGGCCGCAGTTCGCAGACGGCAGACCGCCGCGGTCCTGGGGACCGCAAAAAATACACGGCCAGCGGCCCTGTGCGTAGGGGCCGACCTGATTAAGGCGGCCCGTTGCGAGATTTCATCACAGCCTTTTCGAGTATAATGGCAAGCTTTTACGAGCCACTATTTTTTCACCAGCCGAGGGTTCCACGAGACGATGTCGTTAATTTGAATTTATCGTCGCGTAGCGCCCTTTGAATCCGAAGCGAACTGCGGCCTGCGAACTCGCCGTCCTAGACTATAACTCGGACCATCGCGATGCCTTTGAAGAAGGGAAAGCTAAGGGACGTGCAGAAGAACGGAAATCGTCAGATAACCGATGGGAAAAATTGATGAGCCTGTTATTAGAAGAAAAGCGGTATGATGAAGCGAAAAAAGCAGCTTCCAGTAAAGCGTTCCGTGAAACACTTTTCAAAAAATATGGGTTAGAATAGGACAGAATTTAGAATTAAACACAATAGTCATAAATCCTTGTGTGTAGGGGCCGCCTGGAAGCCTTTTTGGTCCGTCAGGTGCCGACCAGAGGAAGGCGCAGGGCGGTTGCCAAAACGGACAGCTGTGGCTGGCGGCCCGTTGTGATATAATCACAATCCGTTCGAATATAATGGTGAGTTTTTACGAGTCACGAACCAAGAACAACGACTTTTTCTCGGACTCAGATGCGGCTTCGCCGCGACAGACTCACGATTATATTACGACCATGTACCGTTCGTCATAAGTTCCGGCTATGCATAGGATTCACGCGGTACGCCTTGGTCAGGTGGACCCTACGAAATCGCATATAGGTGATGGGCGAAAAAAACTCAAAATAATATGAGCACTTTGAAAAAAGAGCCTGGTGTAATCTTGCTCAGGCTCTTTTTCATGTATAAGAATCATCAATATACTATTTAAATTATAATTTAGTCAATTATCGTTAGTGGAATTTCATTGAAGAAGTAATCACATCCCATCTTCTTAATATATTGTAATGTATCAATATACGTAGGGTGCTTGAACCAATCATTAAACACATAAATAAATACTACCGAATATCCTAATGGGAAAAATAATTTTTCATATTCTCCTTTTTTAAAATGACAACTGGGTAATTTTTCGTCGACAGAGCCAGCCGAACTTTGAAATTTCTTTTCAATAATAAAGGCCGTTTTCGTTATTTCATTAATGAAACATTCATCAGGAAGCCATTGTTTTGAATTATACTGACGATAATTGATTCCACGAGGTGCTAAAAAGCAAGAATATAAAGCATGTTTGGGTACGGAATAGCCGATGAGAGTCTCTCCTCTACAGACTTCGTAACCGATTGATTTTCGGTTTGATGAAATTGGCTTCAATATGAAGTTATGAGTTTGTAAGGCGTCATTTAACGAGGTTGTTCGTTCAAATCTTAAACCATTCATATTAGTTTTTGCGCCACCACCATGGGTGTTTGGAATAC
>CABQJB010000096.1 GCA_902464195.1 uncultured Megasphaera sp. | reverse complement strand
GTCCAGGTCGATTCCGGCCGGTTCGCCGTAACGGTTATAGATATGAAAGACTTCGGCGATGTCGACGCCGTAAGGGCAAGGCTCACAGTAACGGCAATAGGTACAGGGAATGGCCCCGCTGCCGGCTTCCTTCCCCAGGGAGCGCTGGATGGCCCGTTCTTCGGCGGCCGACAAGGGCTGGAAATTGCTCAGGGTCCGGATATTGTCCAGGACCTGTTCTAAATTGCTCATACCTGAATTCATGGTGATGACCCCTTCTTTAGAGCCGACCCAGCGCAGGGCCCACGACGCCATGCTGGCCTCTGGCCGCTGCTGCTTCAGGATGGCTTCGGCCGATGGCGACAGATTGGCCAGGTTGCCGCCTTTGACCGGTTCCATGACGAAAATGGGGACATCCTTTTCCCGGCACTTGCGGTACAGGTCCCCAGCCTGCCGGCTTCCCGACGGCGCTTCGCCCGCTTCGTTCCAGTCGGCATAGTTGAGCTGGATCATACAGAAATCCCAATCATACTGGTCCAGGAGATAATGGAAAAAGGGCACGTCGCCGTGGAAGGAGAAGCCCAGGCAGCGGATGCGGCCCCGGGCTTTTTCCTGGCGGAGGTAGTCCAGGATGCCGTCGTGGATGTACAGCTCATCGAATTGGTCCCGGCTGGTCAGGGAATGAAGCATGTAGTTGTCGAAATACGCCACCTGACAGCGGTCGAGCTGGGTCTGGAAGATGTCTTTCGCCTGGTCGAGTCCCGTCAATATCGGCGTCGGCATCTTGTCGGCCAGATAGACCGTGTCGCGGGGATACTTCTGCAAGGCCTGGCCGATGAAAGCTTCGGACTTCCCGTCGTGGTAGAACCAGGCCGTATCGAAATAGTTGATGCCGTGGCGATAGGCAAAATCTACCATCTTCTCGCTTAATTCCTTATCGATTTCCCGACCCGACGCCGTAAAAGTCGTCGGCAGGCGCATACAGCCAAAGCCAAGGAGGGACAAATTTTTTCCCAGGGGCTTATAATAGCGCGTCGTGACTTTTCCCAAGTCCGTCCCGGCTTCCCCGGCCGCCTTATCGGCATCGAGAAAAGCCAGGATATCCTCGCGTTTCACAAAAGCCCCGCCGGCAGCCACTCCAGCCAGGCCGCCGCCGAGGAGCTTCAAAAAAGTCCGCCGGCTCATATCATGAGGCATCTGTATTCCCTCCTGTCCTATAACAATCCGGCTTTATCCAGCCAGGGATCGATGACGCTGTAATCCGTATCCTTATCCAGGGTCAGTCCTTTGAAGATACGTGCTCCCGGTGCTGCCGCAGTCAAAGCCGGCAGGGTGACTTCAAAGGGGCTGCTGTAAGAGCACATGTAGGGCACGATGAGTTTCCCCTGCAAATCTTTCCCTTCCAGGAACGACGGAATGGTCATGGGCGCCGTGAACCACCAGCAGGGATAGCCGAGGACGATGACGTCGTACTGCGACAGGTCGGGCTGTGTGCCGGCTAATTTCGGGTGGACGTTTTCATCGACTTCCTGCGCCGATTCTTTGAGGACTGTCGAATAATCGCGGGAGTAATCGGGGTCGCGCTTGATTTCGTAGAGGTCGCCGCCGATTTTATCCTGTATCATATGGGCCACTTCGCCAGACCGGCCGCCCCAGGTGAAATAAGCGATGAGGATGCGCTGACCTTTGTGGCTCCCCTTCGGTTCTTCCTGGATGGTCTTGATGGCCGCTGCTTCCTGTTTATGCTTACTTTCCAGTTCATCTTTGATGTCTTCCGACATGGGCTTGCCCGTCTGATTGGGCACGTAGACGCCGGCCGTCTGCGCCGGTGCTGTATTTTCCGCCGTGTTCTGTCCGGCCGTTCCCGTTTCGCCACAGGCCGTCAGCAGGAACATGGCGGCACCTAATAAAACGAGTTGCATCATCTTTGTGATTTTCATGAAAATCCCCCTCTTCCTTTACTTGGTAAAACCTATCTGATTCAACCACTTCTGTGTCGTTTCTTCGGCCTTATCCATGTCCTTGTGATGCAGGGCAAAGCCTTCGTGGACTGAAGCGCCCGGTTCGGCCTGCTGGATGGTCTGGATGGTGTCGGAGAACCCGCTGCCGCCAGATGTGACGATGGCGTAGACCTGTTTGCCTGACATATCCGTTTCTTTCAGGAATGACTGGACCGGTGCCGGCAAGGTGCTCCACCAGTTCGGATAGACTAAGATGATCGTATCGTAACCGCTTAGGTCGCCGACATGACTCTTCAAAGCCGGCTGTTCCTGATTCTGAATTTCTTCCTTGCCCTGATCGACAGTTTCGTCATAATTCACCGGATAGGGCTTTTCCGTCAGGATTGAGAATAAATCGCCGCCAGTCTGGTTGGCGATATAATCAGCAATGACCGTATTATTGCCGATGGCGACGCCGTCCCTGGTTTTCAGGCTGGCTGAACTCATGACATCGTACTTATCCGAATGGATGGCCTTGGCATCGGTATTTTCGGGATACGTAAAGTAAGCGACGAGGATCTTATGGGGATTGCCCTGAGGATTATGTACCACCGATGTCGATACCGGTGAATTCGCCAGTTCTCCCTGACTCTGGCTGCTGGACGGAGCCGTCCCATTCACTACCTCATTGATACCGCAGGCTGTCAACGATGCTGTCACCATCATAGCACAAGCAAAAGCTAACACTTTCTTTTTCATCATACATGACTCCTTTTTTATTTCATATAGGCTAGGCCGGCTGATTCTCACATGACATCATGTCCTTGCTTACTTGTAGTATACGTTCAGCAACAAGTTATGTAAAATACCTATTTACCGCCAACCAGAAATGCCTTTGGGGCATGGCAAAAAAGTCCTGCCGCATGTGCGACAGGACTTTTTTGAGTGGTTAGTAGCTAGTGGTTAGCGGATGGTCTTAAATTTAAAACTATCTTCTACAAACTACAAACTCCGTACTACAAACTTTTAATAGCAACCTCTCAGTCAGCTTCGCTGACAGCTCTCCTATAAGGAGAGCCCTTGCGGGCCGCCTTTCAGGACGGCCCTTACGAGCCACGAGCCACGAACCACGAGCCACGAACTCAACTCGTTCTCTTTACTTTGAACCAGGCCACGTACATGGTCGGCAGGACCAGCAGGGTCAGGACGGTGGCGACGAAGAGGCCGCTGGCGATGGCGACGGCCAGGGGGCCCCAGAAGACGCTCTTCATGAGGGGAATCATGCCCAGGATAGCCGCAGCGGCCGTGAGCATGATGGGCCGGAAGCGCATGACCGCCGAGTCGATGACGGCGTGCCATGGGTCTTCGCCGGCAGCCATATGTTTCTGTATCTGGTCCAGGAGAATGATGGAGTTGCGGATGATCATGCCGCCAAGGGCCAGGATGCCCAAGTCGGCGACGAAGCCCAGGGATTTCCCGAAGAGGAGCATCCCCCAGGAGACGCCGATGAGTCCCATAGGCGCCGTAATCAGGGCCAGGAACATGAGCGACGGACTGCGCAGCTGGAACATGAGCAGGGTCATGATGATGATGACCATGACCGGTACCGGTACCAGGAGGTATTTCAGGGACTTCTGGCTGTTTTCCAGGGCCCCGTCGACTTCGACGGTATAGCCAAAGGGCATGCTTTCCCGGATATCGGCAATGGAATCGTAGGCTTTCTGCGTCGCATCGTTGGCCGTACCGGACTTGATGCCGCCGTTGATGGTGATGGTCGGCTTCAAATCGCGGCGCCAGATGAGGCCATCTTCGCCTTTATAGGAAATGGTGGCAATCTGTTCCAGCGGCACGTAACCGGCCTGGCCTACGTAGACGGGCAGGCTCTTGATCTTGGCCAGGTCATTGCGGTCGCTGTCCTGGAGACGCAGCTGGATGCCGATGGTCTTATCGGCCGCATAGTATTGAGCGACCGTCGCCCCGGACAGTTCCGTATACAAGGTCTGAGCAATATCTTCGCCGGAAATGCCCATGGCCCGCAGCTTATTCTGGTCCAGGTCGACGTGCATGATCTTATTTTTCTGGTCCCAGTTGAGGAAGACATTTTCCGTGTTCGGGTCCTTGGCGATGCGCGCCGCAATCTGCTGGGCATAGGCTTTGACCTTATCCGTATCGTAGCCGGATACGCGCAGCATGATGGGGTAATCCGACGGCGGCCCTAAGGGCACGTTCTTGACGTTGCAGCGGACATTGGGGAACTTATCGGCCATTTCCTGTTTGATAGCCTGGGTCAGTTCTTCCCTTGTCTGCGTATCCTTGGCGACGACGACGAACTGGGCGTAGTTATTGGCCGGCAGGACCGGTTCGATGGTCAGGACGAAACGCGGTGCCCCTTCGCCGACATAGTATGAATAATCCTTGAGCTTCGCCTGCTGGCTATCGAGATACTGGGCAAAGCGGGACGCTTCCTTCTGCGTGGCCTGCATGGACGAGCCTTCAGGCAGGGTCATTTCGACGATGAGTTCCGGCCGCAGAGAGGGCGGGAAAAATTCCTGGGGAATGAGTTTCATCATGCCGACGGACAAGATAAACATAGCCGCTGTCCCGCCGATGACCAGGGCCCGGTGGGTCAGGCACCAGGTCAGGACCTTGCGGAAGAAGACGTAGAACCGGCTCTGATACAAGGGCTCCGGTTCTTCCCCTTTGGCCACTTTCGGCTTGATCAGGTAATAGCCGAAGAGCGGTGCCACCATGACCGATACGATCCATGACAAGACCAGGGCCGCCGTGATGACCGGGAACAAGTCTTTACAGAATTCCGAGGCAGCCCCATCGGCAAAGGCGACGGGAATGAAGCCCGAGCAGGTAATGAGCGTCCCCGTCAACATCGGTTTTGCGGTCGCCTTGAAGGCATAGCAGGCCGCATCGACGCGGTTCATGCCCTTTTCCAGCTGGACCGTCATCATTTCGACGGCGATGATGGCGTCGTCGACGAGGAGGCCCAGGGCGATGATCAGCGAGCCCAAGGAAACCTTATGCAAGTCGATGCCTGCCACTTCCATGACGCAGAAGACGCCTGTCAGGACCAGGGGGATGCAGAAAGCGACGACCAGGCCCGTCCGCAGGCCCAGGCTGAGGAAGCTGACGACGAGGACGATGATGATGGCTTCGCGCAGGGTGTTGGTGAAGTCACTGATGGACTCTTTGACGACCTGCGGCTGGTCCGATACCTGGTGGATTTCCATACCGGCCGGCAGATCGGATTTGACGCTTTCCTGCAATTTCTTCAAATTTTCGCCGAGCTGGAGGTTATTGCCACCGCTCTTCATGGATAAGGCGATGCCGACGGCAGGCTTGCCATTATAGAACATCTTCGGGTCCGCCGGTTCCGTATAACGCCGTTCGACCGTGGCGATGTCGCCCAGGCGGAAGACGCGGCCATTGGCATTGATGGGCAGGTTGCGGATGGCTTCGACGTCTTCAAAGACACCGGACAGGCGCAGGTAGACGTTGTCCGACTGCGTATCGACCATGCCGGCCGGCGTCATCTGGTTCTGGCCTTTGACGGCATTGGCAATGGTCGTCGGCGCAATGCCCAGTTCGGCCAGTTTGGAATTGGCCACTTCGATATAGACTTTTTCCGACTGTTCACCGACCAGTTCGACTTTGCTGACATCGTCGACGGACATCATCATGCGGCGTATCTTTTCGGCTTTCTGGCGCAGTTCTTCATACGAATAGCCATCGCCTGTGATGGCATAGATAGAACCGTAGACGTCGTCGAAACGGTCGTTATAGTAAGGCCCATAGACGCCGTCGGGCAAATCCTTCTTCATGTCTTCTGTCAAGTTCCGGACTTCATGCCAGGTGCTGCGGATACTGTCGCGCGGCGCCTTGTCGTCGAGGTAGACGTAGATGACCGACTGGCCGGGCCGGGAATAACTCTTGATGTAATCCAGGTTCGGCGTATCTTGCAGTTTCTTTTCGATTTTGTCCGTGACCTGTTCCTGCATCTGTTCCGCCGTGGCACCGGGCCAGGCGACGGAGACGACCATGGTCCGAACCGTATAGGTCGGGTCTTCCATGCGGCCCAGTTTCATGTAGGAAAAGATGCCGGCAATGGCGACGAGGATGATGAAGTACCAGACGAGGACGCGGTTATGGATAGAGACTTCCGATAAATTTCTCATTCATCTTCCCCCTCTACGCGGACTTTCTGGCCTTCACTGAGCATATGGACGCCGGCCGTGACGACGACATCGCCGCGGCTGAGGCCTGTGACTTTGACCGTATTATCGCCAAAATCCTGGACCGTCACGTCTTTCAGGGACAAGGTCTTGTCCTTGCCGACGACCCAGACCTGGGGCGTATCGCCGGTCTGATAGATGGCGGCCAGCGGCAGGACGAAGGTGTCCGTAGCGGCTGCCTGTTCACTGCCATTGGCGACGGTCGCCGTCATGCCGAGCTGCATGCCGTCCGGCGGATTGGGCAGGGAAATATTGACCTGGTACGTCCGCGACGCCGCATCGGCCATAGGAGCCACTTCGCGGACGACACCGGCGGCCTGCTGGTTCTGGAGGGCCCAGAAGGTGACGGTCACGTTCTTGCCGACCGGGAAGTCTGCCAATTTATTTTCCGGTACATTGACCTGGACTTCCAGGTCTCCCGAATGGACCAGGGTGACCACAGTCTGGCCGGCTGCGACGACCTGGCCGACTTCTGCCGATACGGCTGAGATGACGCCGTCGGCATCGGCCGTAAGCTGCGTATAGGATAACTGGTTTTCCTGAGCCTGCTGAGCGGCCAATGCCTGATTATACTGGGCCGAAGCCTGGTCGTAAGCCGTCTGGTACTGGTCCAGGACGGACGCGCTGATGGCATCCATATTGTATAATTGCTGATAACGAGTCAAATTGGACTGGGCCAGCTGGAGCTGAGCGGCAGCGGCGTCGACCTGGGCCTGGGTCTGATTGACGGCCTGGGCCACGTCTTTCGGGTCGACCGTCATCAGGACGTCGCCGGCATGAACCTGGGAGCCGAGCTGCACATTACGGGCCGTAATGCGGCCGCCGGCCTGGAAGGATAAATTACTCTGATAGCGGCCCTTGACGGTGCCTGAATAGGTACCAGCCGTCGTGCCCGCCGTTTCACTGCCGACCTGGACGGCCTTGACCAGCTGGGGCTGTTCAGCCTGCTGGGTCTGCTGGCCGCAACCGGTCAGGCCCAAAGTCGTCAGGACGGCCACGACAAGGGCTGCGTATTTCCAATCGCGTTTCATGGTTTCATCTCCTTTTTGGGATTAAGGGCGGCGATATTGGCTTCAGCCGCATTGTCTGCCACTCGATGCATGAGCTGCAAGGCCGGATCCAGCGTCGCCTCATCGATACCCTGGACGAGGACGTCGACCCATCGCTTGAGGATTCCTTCCATCGTATCCTGCAGCTCCCGGGCCTTGGGCGTCAGGTACAGATATTTATAACGCCGGTCCGTCCCCTGCTGGCGCCGACTGACGAAGCCCTTCGCCTCCAGCATCTTCAGATTGCGGGCCACCAGGGCCTTGTCGGCCTGCATGACCTGACAGAGCTCATTCTGCCGACAGCCATCGTGGCTGTACAAACTCAGGAGTGTCATATGTTCCGAATAAGACAAATTCCAAGGACGGCACGCTTCGACCACATAGGCTTGGGAACGCTGGTTAATGACGCTGAAATCATGACCAGCCTTCAAATAATCCATGTGCTGCATCCCCTTTTCTTCAATAATTAGTTGATTTGCTCAACTATCTATTCACAGTATAGCAAAAAGAACGGGAAAAAGCAAGGGACGGCCCAAGGCCGTCCCGCAGGCCGCATCGTAGGGGACGTCCTGTTAAGGCGTCCTGCCT
>CABQJB010000095.1 GCA_902464195.1 uncultured Megasphaera sp. | reverse complement strand
CCAGCAGGGCAGCGACAGCCGTCAGGCCCAGGCGGGCGCCTTCGACAGACAGACCCAGGCTGCGGGCCATATCATCGCCGAGCTGGAGCAGGTTGAGGTAATAAGCGCCGACAGCCGACAAGATCAGGCCGATAGCCGTATAAGGCGCGATGGCCGTCACATCCTTCCAGCTGCTGGCCGCCAGGCCGCCGACCATCCACAGCAGAGCCCCATGGACGCGGTCGCTGTAAAAGATGAGGATTCCTGAAATGATGGCCCCCAGAAAGGCCGACACGGCGACGCCAGCCAGGATGATGCGGACGGGCACGATACCGTCTTTCCAGGCCAGGAGGTAAATGACGGCCGCTGCCGCCATGGCACCGACGAAGGCTACAGGCGTCATCCAGAAGAGATAGGCCGGCCAGACGATGAGGACGACGATACCGGCCAGGCCGGCGCCGGCTGAAATGCCGATGATATGCGGATCGGCCAGGGGATTGCGCATGACGGCCTGGAGGATGGCACCGGACAAGGCCAGGTTGGCCCCGACCAAAGCTCCCGTCAACGTCTGGGGCAGGCGGATATTCCAGATGATCTGGTCCGCCGTCCGGGCCGACGGCTGCCAGAGTATCTGCAGGACATCGGCCGGCGTAATGGCGGCGACGCCCTGCATGACCGACAGCAGGCAGCCACCCAGGGCCAGGAGAACAAAGACAGCCAGCATGAGCCAGCGCCAGTATGTCTGATAGCAGCCCTCCCTATTCATGAGCCGCTCCCGGATAGATGAGATGGGCCATATAGGCTACGGCCTTAGGGTAGTCCAGGCCTGGATTGAGAAGGAAATATTTTTCCGGCAGGACATAGACCTGACCCGCCTTGACCGCCGACAGAGAGGCCCAGGCCGGATTGCCCTGGATATCTTCACGGATGCGTTTTTCAATCTTATCGGACGACCCCATGGAGGTCAGGAAAATGACGTCCGGGTCGGCCTGGACCAGGCTTTCCATACTGTAGGGGATGCGCGTCGTCTGACCGTCAGCAGCGGCATCAGCGGCGATATTCTGCAAATGCAGGAGCTCGGCCATGTCTCCGGCAATACTCGACGGCAATTCAGCCGATACGGAGCTGGGGGTCACGTGGAGGATGGCGACCCGTTTCCCCTGGGCCGGCACGACATCGCTGACGGCGTGGACGGCCTGGTCCAGTTCGTCTTCCTTGGCCCTGGCTGCGTCTTCTTTGCCATAGACCTTGCCGATGACTTCAAGGTTACGTTTGACGTCGTCATAGGTCTTGGTCTTGAGGACCAGGACCGGGATGTGGCTTTCTTCCAGCTGGGCCGCCAATTTTTCGTGGTGGTCGGCGCTGGCGATGACTAAATCGGGCTGGCAGGCCAGG
The DNA here is from genome assembly GCA_902464195.1 of uncultured Megasphaera sp. Classification (GTDB taxonomy): domain Bacteria; phylum Bacillota; class Negativicutes; order Veillonellales; family Megasphaeraceae; genus Megasphaera. Next base: position 6,439 of record CABQJB010000095.1, on the reverse strand, counting down.
ACCTTTTCCAGGCTCACGTTGTAGACCGGGCCGACATCCGGCACATTTTGATATTTTTCCGGCAGCAACGCATCTTCAGCTTTGACGGCAGCCCGGCCAACCAGATCCCCGTCGACGGCAGCGGCGAAGTTGAGGAGCGACGTCGACAAGACGACGACACGCTGCGGTTTCTGAGACAATGTAACGGCCTTTCCCCTGTCGTCAGTCACAACGGCATAGTTTCCCGACGAGCTGCTGCCCTGGGTAGCGTCGTTCTGGGGCGCACAGCCCGTAAGCAGGACCAGACAAAAAGCGACGATGAGCAGACAAATTTTTTTCACCGTAAAGGCACCTCCTAAAACTTTCTCTTCACGCCGACCTGCCAGTTGCGCCCGGCAGACGGATAATTATGGTACAAATCATAAGCCTCGTCGTTGAGATTGTTGACTTTGGCATACAGCGTCGTCGCCGCATCAGGCGAATACGACGCGCCGACATTCCAGACGACGTAGGAATTATTGCGGTAATACGTATCGTTGCGCCCAGTTCCGGCGGTCATATCAGCATGAGCCTGCCATTTGCCGCTGTGATAATGGACGCCGGCATGATAGCCGTTGGGCTGATTATAGGTCGTATCGAAAGCCAGGCCTTCTCCTTGGTCCACTTTCGTGCGGATGTAGGAATAACCCGCTTCATAATCCCATTTATCATTGACTTTCTGCTTCCACGTCAACTCGAAGCCGCGCTTGTCTTCTTCATCGAGGTTCTCAGCCTCGTGCGGTATGACCGCCCGGTTCCAGCGGATGACGTGTTGCAAGTTGCTGTGGAAGACACTGCCTTCGATACTCGTCTTGGGCCCGGCCTGATACTGGAAGCCCAGGGTCTGGGTATAGCCTTCTTCGGGCTGGAGATTTTCGTTGCCCTTAGACGTGACCTTGCCGCGGGATGTCGTCACGTAGAACTGGTCGTTCAGACGGGGCGGTGAAAAGACGCGGCCCCACGAGGCGTAGACGTTGAAGGCGTCATTGGCCTTGTAATTCATGGCCAGGCGCGGCGTCTGGTGCGTCCCAAAGGTACTATTCCGGTCCCAGCGCAATCCCGGCGTGACCGTGAATTTGCCGAACGTCAGGGCATCTTCAGCATAAAGAGCCTGATTATGACGTTTTTTGTCGATATAATGGGCTTCATAATTGGTCCCCATATCTTCTGTCCATTCGGTGCCGGCCGTCAAATGCTGATGCGGGCCAAGCTGCCAGTTATTCTGCCACTCCAGGCCCTGGGTACGAGTGAAATAATGGTTGGACCAGTATGTCCGCTGGTAATCATTGAAATAGCGCAGGAATCCCGGCTGAGCCGTTTCTTTCTTGAAATTATAGGCTACACTGTAATCGTTGACCAGGCGGTCGATGGGCTTATTGGCCGTCAGGTACCAGCCAGCCGGGTCGGCTTTATACGTCGAACCGTGGCCGTGATAGTCCTGATGATAGGCCTTCACGGTCAGTGACGTATGGTCCGTCAGGTCCTGATCCAGCCGCAACGATAAGGATTTCCGGGCAATATCACCGCGGGAATGGTCCGTATTGGCACCGTGGGGAAAAGCATAGTATTCCCGCTGTTCCAGATCGCCGCTGATGAGCCAGCTCGTCGCGCCATCCCGACCGCTGTGGGTCAGGGTATAGCCGTGCATCCCCCAGGAACCGGTATAGGCGTCTAGGGAAGATTCGCGGCGGTCCCCCTTCTTGGTGACGATATTGATGACGCCGCCGACAGCGCCGCTGCCGTAGCGCACGGAGCCGCTGCCCTTGGTGACTTCGATATGGTCGATGGCCCCGACGCCGGGCAGGCTGGTCAAATCGACGCTGCCCCGGCCATAGCCGGAACCCTGGGCATTGGCCAGGCTCTGACCGTCGACGAGAATCAGGACGCGGTCGTCACCGTTGAGCTTGACATACGAGGAGATGCCAGGCACCATTTCATTAACGGTCACTCCGGTGACGCGCTGCAAGGCCTGCTGTACCGTCGTATCGTGATGGCTTTCCATATCGTTTGCCGTAATGACCGTCGTGTTGGACTGGCTTGGCGGAATGACTGGTACAAATGGCAGTGTCTTTGCTTCCGATAATTTTACAGGTAACTTTTCCCGGATGGCATCGAGGACGTCGGCAACGGCATCGGGTACATGCAGGTTCCCGGCAGGCGCTGCGGCCTCATCCTTTCCCGGCCCGGCAGCCCGGCCGCGGCCGCCTGCTTCCGGACCCGCATGGCCACTGGGGCGGCCTGTCCCAGCCTGAACAGACGGCAGTGAGCCAGTTGCCGGGCCCTTGGCTGTAGACTCCCTTTCGCCGCCTTCCGTCTTGGCCGCATAGGTCATCCCGTCGGCAGCCGTTCCGGCTTCGTCCGGGCTGGGCAATGCGTCGTCAGCGGCTGCCAAGGTGCTGTCTGAGGATTCTGAAGATTCCGGTCCTTCCGGTTCCCCATGGCGGCCGTCCGAATCGGTCACACCGCCTTGGGCCGTATCGGTACCGGCCGCGTCGTGACCACCGGCGCCAGCCAGGTCGTCGGCATTATAGACCATGACGTCGGTCACGCCGTCCTGGCGGGTGTAATGATGAATCAGCGTGAAAAAGCCGCCGGCTGCCAGGGCCAGATAGACGGCGACGTGGAGTGAGACGGAAACGCCAGCAGCGACGCGGCCCCGCCGTTTTTCCCATTTCTTCACGGCTGTCCCCCCTTGTCGGCGGCCAGGCCGATACGGGCAATACCGGCCCGCTTGAAGGCATCGAGGACGTCGGCGACCTGGCCATAATCGAGGCCCCGGTCGGCACAGAGGACGACACGGAAGGCGCTGTCCTGGCGCTGCTGTTCCCGAGCCGAAGCCAGGAGTTCATCGGTCCCGACGGGCTGTCCGTTGAGCCACAGGGACCCGTCGGCCTTCAAGGTCACGACGTACTGGGCCGACGGCTGGGCCTGGGCGGCCGAAGCCCGCGGCAGCTGGACGCCGAGGCTGTGCAGGTCGACCATGGACAGGGACGTCATCATGAAGAAGACCAGTAAAAAGAACATGATGTCGATCATGGGGATAATCATAATCGACGGCCGTTCAAAATCACGAAGATTGCGGAGGCGCATGGTCACTGCCCCGCTTTCACAGGCATCGTTTCCAATGCGGAAAAACACATTTCCATATCCGTAATGATACGGTCCAGGCGCTGGGTGAAATAAGAATGGACAGCCAAGGCCAGGATGGCGACGCAGAGGCCGAAAGCCGTGGCGATGAGCGCTTCGCCGACGCCGCCGGTAATAGCTGCGGCCTGGCCGGACTGGACGTTGAGGATACTAAAAGAACGGATCATGCCGCTAATCGTCCCTAATAGCCCCAGGAGCGGCGCCATAGTGACGATGATGCTCAGATAATAGAGACGGCGGCGCAGTTTGGCCACAAAGATGCCCGACTGCATTTCGACGAAGGCCTTGACGTCAGGACCTGCCTGATGCTGGAAGACATCCTGTAAAATGAGGGGCAGGCCGCCGCGGCTGTCCATGGCCAGGCGCTGGGCCTGTTCGTAGCGCCGCAGTTTCATCTGCGTATAGAATTGTTCGGCAAAGGCTTTCCCGGCGTCCATGTCTCCATAGAAAATCGCCCGTTCGATGCCAATATAGCCGACGAAGAGAGAACAGGCCAGGAGCAGGTACATGACCGGCCCACCTGCCTGAAATAACTGAAAACCTTGTAAAATCGCTTCCAAAATACCCTCCTGTCCGGCCTGCTGACGTGTCGAATGAAGGTATGAACAGAAAAGGAGCCGTCTTGTAGCGACAGCTCCCTTACGTATCTTTTTTACAATCTCCTTCCCATCGCTCGCAGGTCTATCGGTGATTATCCGTCAGGCAGTTCTTCTGGCTTGGCTTCATGGCCATGGCTGCGCCTTCCCATACTTCGTACAGTGACATCGTTGCAGCCTGGCTCCACCCTACAGCGGCGGGACCGCGCCGGCATCGCACCGGCTTCTCTATTGAGTCTGTGACACCTGACCTATTGATTGTGATGTTCACACGCGGCAATACAGCTCACGTGCCGACATCTCTATAACTATATCATGCCCGGCGTCAGCCTGTCAATGAAGGGCTGCCCCGTCCTTTCCGTCCGGCGAGATTTCGACGGTGACGACGCCGCTCCCTTCACCCCGTTCCCACTGGAGGATCTGGCAGGTCCCGTGAGGGCAGGCCCTGGGCCAGTCATTGAGCCAAGCCAAAAGGCCCTCAAAGGTCCCGGACAGGACCAGCGTCTGCCGGCCTCGTTCGCGGCCTGACTGCTGCCACGACAAGAGCTGGATGTTCCGGGCCGCCAGGGAAGCCGCCACATCAGGCACAGCATCTCTCTTTGCCGTTTCCCGCTTTTTCTGATGCTGGACTCTCTGGGCATACGGAGCTAACTGGCTGCAGACGCCCTGCCAGCTCTGCCAGGCATGATACGACGAGATGACAAAGCAGATGGCTAATGCCGTCATCACGGCGAGGGCGGGAAAGACCCGCTGCCAGTCAGCTTTTTTCCGCCATGCCTTCACGACGGCTCACCTCCAGGGAAAAAGGGATTCCCTCGCCCTGGTCGGGCTGCATTTTGGTCACGGCGGCCTGACCGATGCCCTGCTGCTGTAAGGTCCGCTGCCACTGCTGGGGCCGGTCCGCCGCGGCCGCCCGGCCTTGGACAACGACCCGGCCGGCCCGGCTGCTCACAGCTTCGACGACGAGCCCGTCGGGCTTGGACGACGCCAGGGCCACCATCAGGGAAGGCGTCAACAGCGGGCCTTCATGCCGCCCTTTTCCAACGCCATCAGCCAGGGCCTGGCTGCGTCGGATGGACTCATTGTGCTGCTGTATCTGCTGCTGCACGGGATAAAGATAATCCGTATAATAAGCTTTTTCCCGTTGAAGCTGATACTGAAAGAAGAGACCGGCTCCGATACAGACCGTCAGTATCAGCATCAGTCCCAGACAGGCCGGCCGCTGCCAGCGGCGATGGTCCTGACGGTAGTTGGCCGGTACGAGGTTACATTTCATGATTCTCCCTCCTCACAAGAAAGCCAGAATGGCCGTAGCTTGAGACAACTGGTAGGCCTCCATCAGGCGGCGCACAGCTGCGCTCGGTCCGGCAGGCTGCCAGTCGGCCCCGTCCATCCCATCCGGGAGCCAGCGGAAAGCCGGCCCATCAGCAGGCGGCACAGCGGGCTGTACGTCATAGGCCAGGGGCAGGCCGTCGCGCAGGCGGACCCGGTGCTGCTGGCCATCAGGTGCCTCTTGAAAAGCCAGGGTCCCCGTGCCGGATGGCCAAAGGCGGCCCAAAAAAGCGGGCAGCAAGTCGATGGACTGGACGACAGCCCCGGCAGCACCGGCAGCCCGGCAGATGGCAGCGACACATTCAGCCGGATAGGCTCCGACCGTCCAGTCGCCGTCCCTGCCGCTTTTTGCCGGACAGGCCGCCTCGAAATCATAAGGCCGCCCTTCTTCACTGACCAGGCCGGCGCCGGCGATGAGGGCATCCGCTTCCTGCCGGTCCGTCGTCCCCAGGGACAGGCGCTTCCAAAGGACGCTCGGCCCGCCGAGGAGGATACACAGGCGCCAGCCGGCCAGGCCATAGCGCTGCAAAAGGTCTGGCAGACAGGCCTGCACGGCCCCTTCCTGGCCCATCCAGTCCGGGTCCCGTCTCGCATCATAGTCGCGATGGCCCTGGCGGAAAGCCACGCGTCCATACCAGGTCCGTTTCGTCTTCAAAAGATGGACAGATTGTCCATTCAGCCACAAACAGGCATTTTGTTGCCACCACATAAGCTCACCTCTCTGCTAATTGACATACTGCACGCCGTTCAGCACGGTCCGGCCCTGTCCATCGGCCGTCACGGTAAAATGGAGGCCGCACGTCTGCTGTACCCCCCATTCCGGCGCGGCGGCCCGGGCCTGCAGATAACCGGCCGGTGCCTGGCCAACTGGCTGATAATGGCAGCGGACGGACAGGATGTCCCCAGAGTCAGTCAGCCCTTCTGCCCGGGGGACGGCGATAGCCTGACCGGCCAGGAAAGCGTCCGGGTCCTGCCGCAGCTGAGTCCAACCCTCACAGAGGGCGCTTTCTGCCAAATACGTCAGCCGTACCGTCTCTTCATAGGTCCGGGCCATCTGGAAATGCTGCCACGCCAAAGTCGCCGCCGTCAGGGCCAGGCTCAAAGTCAGGACGGCGACGGTCATGATAGAAAAAGAAAAGAAACCATTGCGTCGTTTCATGATTCACCTTCGTTCAAGGGGTACACGGCAAACTGCACGGGCCGGGCCAGGCCGCTCCGCCTATCTTTTAAGAGAAAGGCGACCTGTACGGACTGGCCGGTCCGGGAGAAAAAGGGCCGCCCGTCCAGGGGCTCGATGACAAGGAGCCGGCCCTGGACGGTACTGCTGCCGCCGGTCAGGGGCTGAT
>CABQJB010000094.1 GCA_902464195.1 uncultured Megasphaera sp. | reverse complement strand
TGGTTATAGGATTTCTTATTCAATGAAGTAAGGAGCAAGTGTCAAACTTCCGGGCTGTCAGGCCCTAAATTCGATGGATGCCCTACGACAAACGGCCCCCATTCGATGAATTAGAAGAAAAAAAGCTTGACAAGGCCTGTCTAAATCTGTAAAATAAATAGGTAAGCTTTTCACTTGGACTCCATTAGCCCCGGAGAAAGAGCACCAAAAGCTTGGTCAGTTAGTTAAATTCAGGGAGGAATCACACAGCATGAAAACTACATTTATGGCCAATGCAGGCAACATCGAACGCAAATGGTTTGTTGTTGATGCTGAAGGCCAGACATTAGGCCGTCTTGCTGCCGAAGTAGCTAAAGTTCTTCGGGGAAAACATAAACCTACTTTTACCCCGCATGTTGATACAGGCGATTATGTAATCGTAGTAAACGCAGCAAAGGTTAAATTAACAGGTAAAAAATTAATCCAGAAAACCTATTTCCATCATTCCGGTTATCCCGGTGGAGCTAAATTCACTCAGGCCGGCCACATGCTCGAAGCACGTCCGGAACGCGTTGTTGAAATGGCAGTTCGCGGTATGCTCCCGAAAAATAAATTGGGTGAACAGATGTATCGTAAACTGAACGTTTATGCAGGTGCTGAACATCCGCATCAGGCTCAGAAACCTGAAGTTTTGAAGTTAAACATTCGCTAATTAATACCGGGAGGAAGATTTCATGGCAGTAGCACAGTACTACGGCACTGGCCGTAGAAAGACATCCGTTGCTAGAGTTCGTCTGGTTCCGGGTCAGGGTAAAATCACAGTCAACAAAAAAGAATTGAACGAATATTTCGGTCGTAAAACGCTGGAATTGGTTATTAAACAGCCGCTCGTACTCACAGGCGTAACTGAACAGTACGACGTCATCGCTGACGTTAAGGGTGGCGGCCCGTCCGGCCAGGCCGGCGCAATCCGTCACGGCATCAGCCGTGCCCTTTTGGAAGTCGACGGCGATTTCCGTCAGGCTCTCAAAAAAGCTGGTTTCCTCACACGCGACCCGCGTGAAAAAGAACGCCGTAAATACGGCCTCAAGAAAGCTCGTAAGGCTTCCCAGTTCTCGAAACGTTAATATTTTTTCAAGATATTTTCGTCAAACCTATGCATTAAAAGGGCTTGTCGCTATGCGGCAAGCCCTTTAAAGTTGTTAGTATGTGGTTTTAAATTTTTAACCATCCACTACAAACTGTAAACTTAAAACTCAAAAAGGGCTTGTCGCATTGAAGGGTTCTGCCATCATGCGCGGCCCTTTTCTCTGTATGGCCTGTAGTTCAGCGTTTGTAGCTTGCAGAGAAAACCTTTAAATTTAAAGCCATCCGCTAACCACTAGCCACTAACTGCTAACCACTTAAAAGGGGCTGTCTTCATATGACAGCCCCTTTTTGAACCCCTCCCGCCACTAGCCCAAGCGGCTTAAAGATGTTAAAATGGATAGGAAATAAGCTGTTTGCTGTGTGAAGGGGGAATCTGCATGTTTACGTATTATATGCCGACGAAGGTATTTTTTGGAAAGGGCTGTATCGCCCAGTCCGGTGAAGTGCTGGCTGACCTGGGACGGAAGGCGCTGCTGGTTACGGGGCGTCATTCGGCCAAGGTGAATGGGTCCCAGGCTGCTGTTGTGGAAAAGCTGGATGAATTGGGGATTTCCTGGTTCCTCTTTGATGAGGTCGAAAATAATCCGTCTGTGGCGACGATCCGCAAGGCCGCTGCTTTTGCCCAGGAAAAGGGCGTCGATTTCGTCATCGGGATTGGCGGCGGTTCGCCCATGGATGCGGCCAAGGCCATCGCCCTGGTCTGCACCAATGAGCTGGACGATGAACAGTTGTTTACCGGCCCGTACCGCAAGCCTTTGCCCATCGTCGCTGTACCGACGACGGCCGGGACGGGCAGTGAAGTGACCAAGGTCAGTGTCCTGACCAATCCCAGGGCCGGGACCAAGCAGTCCATCAATACGCCGCTCATTTTCCCGGTCTATGCCTTTGCCGACCCGGCTTTTACGGACAGCGTGCCCGAAGCCGTCACCATTGATACGGCCATCGATGCCTTGTCCCATGCCATCGAAGGCTATATGTCCACGGCGTCGACGCCCATGAGCGATGTCTGGGCCGAAGAAGCCATGCGTTTCCTCGGCGTCCACTTAACGGACCTGAAAGGGGACGTTTCGCCTGCCGTCCGGGAAGACCTGCTCTATGGCTCGACCCTGGCAGGCATTACCATCGCCCAGACGGGGACGACCATGGTCCACAGCATGGGCTATATGCTGACCTATTATAAGGGACTCAGCCATGGCCGGGCCAATGGCCTGCTCTTGCCGGCGTACATGAAGCTCATGGAAGAAACGATGGCCGATAAGGCAGAAAAGGTCTGGGCCCTTTTAGGCCTGGCCGGACTCGACGACTTTACGGCCCTCATGCAGGACCTCATGGGCGATACGGTCGACCTCAGTGATGAAGAAATCGAAAAATTCGTCACCATGACCTTGCCCACCGGCGGTGTCCAGCGGACGCCCTATGCCGTCACGGCGGAATTGCTGACGGATATATACCGCCATTTGACGGTTTAATGAAAAAAGCGGCCCGCCAAGAACGGGCCGTCAAGAACGGGCCGCCTTTCAGGACGGCCCCTACGAACCACTAACCACTATTATTATCACAGGAGGAATTTCATGGCAGAATTATTAGCCCCGGCAGGCTCTTTAGAAAATGTACTCACGGCCATTGACGCCGGTGCCGATGCCGTTTATTTTGGCGGGAAAGGCTTCAATGCCCGCAAATTTGCTCATAATCTCGACGATGCTGAAATCGGACAGGCTGTCCGGACGGCTCATTTATTTGGTGTAAAAGTCTACGTCACGGTCAATATCCTCATGGCCGACACGGAATTAGAGGCTTTGTCGGCGTATTTGCAGCTCCTCGACTCGCTTGGAGTCGATGGCATCATCGTCCAGGACCTGGCTGTAGCTGCCCTGGCCCGGAAAGTTGCACCGGATCTGCCCCTCCACGGCAGTACGCAGATGACCGTGGCCGACTTGGATGGTGTCCGTTTCCTCGAAGCCAATGGCTTCACCCAGGCCGTCTTGTCCCGCGAGTTGTCGGCGCAGGAAATCCGTTTCATTGCCTCTCAGTCGTCCATTCCCATTGAAGTCTTCATCCACGGCGCGTCGTGCATGGCCTATTCCGGCCAGTGCCTGATGAGCAGTTTCCTCGGCGGCCGCAGCGGCAACCGCGGCGCCTGCGCCCAGCCCTGCCGCCAGCCTTATACGCTGCTCTGCGATGGCGAACCTGTCATGAAACACGAGGCCTATGTCCTCAGCCTGAAGGATTTGAAATCCCTCGATTATATCGACGACTTGCTCGATGCCGGCGTCACGTCCTTTAAAATCGAAGGCCGCATGAAGGGCGATACCTACGTCCGGACCGTCGTTTCGGCGTACCGCAGGGTCATCGATGCTCATTATCAGAGCCCGCAGCAGCGCAAGGCCGCTCACCGCGAAGCGGCAACCCTCCTGGCAGGCGCCTTTAACCGCAGTTATCAGGCCGATTTCCTGGGCGATTCCGTCAGCCGCCGCACGTTGACCGAACGCAATCCGTCGGGACGGCAGACGGCTGACGACGTCGCCGGCGGCCTGACCCGGAAACTTTCCATCTACGGCCACGTCGATACGGAAGACCAGGGGAACCTGCGCCTGACCTTGTGGGATGAAAATGGCCATACTGCATCAGCCGTAGCCGATTTCCAGCCCGAACCGGCCCGCCAGCGGCCGGCAACGGCCGATTACGTCCAGGGCCAGCTCGGCCGCCTGGGCGATACGCCTTTTACCCTGGCCAGCGTGACCGTCTGGGATGAAACGCGCATGATCCCGGCCAGCGTCCTCAACGGCCTGCGCCGTCAGGCCGTCCAGGCTTTGACCGACAGTATCCTGGCCGATTATTCGCGGCCGGCAGCCGGAAGGGCCCCGCAGCGGCAGGCTCCGGACGTGCAGCAGGGAGGCGAGCAGGCCATGCAGCTCGTCGTCCGTTGTGACAGTGTCGACGGCGTCGTCGCCGCTGCCGGCCAGGGTGCCGATGTCATCATCTTTGGCGGCGAATCGTACCATCATCATCCCTTCGGCACCAAGGCCTGGCAGGCCGCCGTCCAGGCCGCCCATGAACAGGGCGCGGCGCTGTGGGCCGGTACGCCGCGTATCGTCCGCGAAGAAAACCGGCTGGTCGTCCAGAACGAACTGGAACGGGCCATCACGGCCGGTGTCGACGGCATCTATGCCAGTGCCATGGCGGTCTTTGCCATGATTGCCGACTTGAATATTACCGTGCCCATCCGGGCCGATTGGTCCCTCAATATTTTCAACAGCCAGGCTGCCCGGGCCTATGCATCCTGGGGCTGTACGGCCATTACGGCGTCTGTCGAGGCGACGCTGCGCCAGCTGAAGACCATGGCCCGCCAGAGCGGCTGTCCCATCGAAGTTGTCGTCCAGGGGAGGGCCGAAATGATGGTCACTGAGTCCTGCGTCATTTCGTCCTTTGCCGGCAAGGGCCAGAAGAAAGGCTGTCCCGGCGTCTGCAACCGCGGTGCCTATGCCCTGCGGGACCGCCGGGACGAAACGTTCCCGGTCGTCACCGACCAGTATTGCCGCAACCACATCCTCAACAGCCGGGATCTGGATATGGCGCCGTATTATAAAGACCTGTGCCGCGCCGGCATTGCCGCCATCCGCATCGAAGGCCGCGGCCGCACGCCGCAGTGGATTGGCCAGCAGGTCAGCCGGTACCGCCGCCTCTGTGACGGTACGGAAACGATGCTCTTAGGCAGGGAAGACCAGACCGTGACGCGCGGTCATTTCTTCCATGGAATCTTATAATAACAGGAGTAATGCTATTTATGAATAAAAGAAGTATGAGGATTTTGGGATTCTACCAGGTCCAGAACATGCTGGTCCGCCTGGCCCCGTCCCGGTTGTCTAAAGAAATCGCCCGCCGCCTGAGACCGGTGAACGATGGCGATGTCATTGAAAAGAACCTGACCGATACGGAAGAAGCCGTCCGCTGCATGCAGACGGAAACGAGCACGCCCTTCGGCGGCATCGTCGATATCCGTCCGTCTCTGGAAAAGGCCAAGCGCGAAGTGACTCTCGATTCCCATGAATGTATTGATATCTGGAATAACCTCCAGCATTATGGGGAAATCCGGTCGTTCTTCGCCGAACGGGGGGCTGAGTATCCCCAGCTGGCCGAACAGGCAGAGGTCATCAGCGATTTTTCCCAGCTTTCTCATTCTTTCGCCACTGTCTTCGACAACAACCGCCAGATCCGGGACAATGCATCGCCGGAATTGATGCGCCTGCGCAGCCGTATCGTCGAACTGGAACGGCAGACCAAGCGCTATGTCAATAATGTCCTGCAGAACAAGGAATACCAGAAGTATTTCCAGGATGCCCTGGTCACAGTGCGCAACAACCGCTATGTCATCCCTATCAAGCAGGAATATCGCCATGCCTTTCCCGGCATCGTCCACGATACGTCGGCCAGTGGCTCGACGCTCTATGTCGAACCGTTGGCCATCGTCAATGCCAACAACGACCTGCAGGCCGCCCGCATTGGCGAAACGAAGGAAATCGAACGCATTTTCCGCCGCCTGACGGCCAAAGTGCAGCAGCAATATAATGGCTTGTATGACAGCACGAAGTGTGTCGGTCAGCTGGAATTCGCCTTTGCCAAGGCCCAGCTGGCCTTGAAGATGAAGGCCTGCCGTCCGGCCATTTCCAAGACGCGGGAAATCAGGCTCATCCAGGCCCGCCATCCCCTCATCGACGCCAAGCACGTCGTGCCCAATACCATCGTCATCGGCGGCGATTACCGCATCCTGCTCATTACGGGTTCCAACACGGGCGGCAAGACCGTTTCCATGAAGACCCTGGGCCTGCTGGTCCTCATGCATCAGGCCGGCCTGTTCATCCCGGTCGGCGAATCGTCGGAACTGCCCGTCTTCCGCGACGTCTTTTCCGACATCGGCGACGAACAGGATATTTCCCAGAACCTGAGTACCTTTTCCAGCCATATGAAGCAGCTCATTTACATCCTCAAGCACTGCGGGCCGGAAGACCTCATCCTGGCAGACGAACTCGGTTCCGGTACGGACCCGGCCGAAGGCAGTGCCATCGCCATTGCCATCCTCGATGCCTTTTACCAGAAAGGCTCATATGTCATGGTCACGACCCATTACAACGACCTCAAGAACTATGCCTATAATACGCCGGGCATCGAAAACGGCCACGTCGAGTTCGACATGGAAACGCTGAAGCCGACGTACAAGCTGCGCATCGGCTCGGCCGGCAGTTCCCACGCCTTCAGCATCAGCGAACGCCTGGGCATGCCCAGGGATATCCTGGAAAAAGCCAAAGACCTGCGCAGCAAGGCCCAGGACATGGATATGGAAAAAGTCCTGACCCAGCTCAATGCACAGGCCAAAAAGATGGACGAAGAACAGGCGGAACTGGAATACCGCCTGCGCGAAGCCCGGAAACTGGAAGACGATTTGCGCAAAGAAAAGGACAAGGTCACGTCGAAGCGGCAGGACATCATCGACGCCAGCCGCCGCGATGCCGTCGACCTCAAGCGCAATCTCCGCGTCGAAGCCGAAAAGATCATCCGCGAACTGAAGGCCCAGTCCAAGGAGGGGACGGACCGGGAAAAGGCCAAGGCCATCGACAAGGCCCGCCGGGCTATCCAGCAGATTTCCCTGCCTGAAGCGGAAAAGCCCCAGCGCGATCCTGTCGACCTGGCGAAATTGAAAGTCGGCCAGCAGGTCTTCGTCAACAACCTGGACAGCGTCGGCACGGTCGAAGACATCGGCAGCAAGCAGCTGACCGTCTCCGTCCGGGGCATGACGGTCCGCGTCAAGTTCAAGGACGTCAGTGCGCCGTACCTGGACGAATTAAAGAAAGAACAGCAGGCGGAAAAGAAAGCCGCTGCCGCCTCGTCATACCGGCCTATCCGCACGTCCAGCGTGGCCACGGAATTGAACATCATCGGCAAGACCTTCAGCGAAGCCCTGCCGGAAGTAGAACGCTTCCTCGACCAGGCCCTGGCTGCCGGTTTCAGCCCGGTCAAGATCATCCACGGCAAGGGCAGCGGTGCTCTGCGCCGTCAGATCCACGCCTTCCTCGACGACCAGCCCTTCGTCAAGAAATACCAGCTCGACGACGTAGAAGGCGGCGGTGCCGGCGTCACCCTGGTCTATTTCTGAGCCGTGATGTCACGGGCAAATTGGCGGGCGTGCTCGGCCTTGGCTTCATCCATGAAGACCGTCTTATAGCCGAGATGGCGTTCGGCAAACATCGACAGATACGTCAGTTTTGAATGTTTGCAATATCGTTTGATACCTGCTTCAAAGAGATCAGCCCCCTTTGCCGGCTTGTAACCACAGGTCACGAAGAGGGCTACTTTTTTGCCTGCCCAGAGGGAGGGGCCGACTTCTTCGCCGTAGTATTTATTGAAGCCATAGACAAAGCGATCGAGGACGTTCTTCATCGGACCGGGACAGTACCAGGAGTAAATCGGTGTCGCCAGGACGAGGAGGTCGCAGGCGGAGACATCGGCGGCAATGGGCGCCAAATCGTCTTTGCGGACACAGGCGAAATGCTCCCAGTCCTGCTGACAGCCGCGACAGGCATAACAGGGGTCGATGTGAGCGTCGTAGAGCCAATGAATTTTATAATTGTGGCCCAGCTTTTTCAGTTCCTGGCAAAACGGATCCAGACACTGCTTAGTATTGCCGTTTTTGCGGGGACTGCCCATGAGGATGGTAATATTCATAAGAAAAACTCCTTTCCTAATGATGATGTACTTTCATTGTACCATGGAATTCGGAAAAGCTAAAACCTGCAAACTTTCAGTTTTTTTTGTTCAGCCCTAATGGCGTCAGGGGCCAGGCAGCCGTATCCATTAGGGC
>CABQJB010000093.1 GCA_902464195.1 uncultured Megasphaera sp. | reverse complement strand
GTTGTATTTCTTTATATTGTGTGGTATTATTAGTCATACTTTATAAATAATAATTCACACATGGGAGGGTTTGCCATGATCGATAAAATGACTATCAGAGACTTAGTGAAGCAGGCTGTGCCTGATATTTGTGCCATGCGCCGTCATATCCATGAAAATCCGGAATTATCCGGCGAAGAAGTGGAAACGGCGGCTTTTATGGCAGCCAAGCTGCGTTCGTTTGGTATAGACGTACAAGAGCACGTCGCCGGTACGACGGCGGTCCTGGGGACGCTTAAAGGCGGCAAGCCGGGACCGGTCATCGCCTTGCGGGCCGATATGGACGCCCTGCCCATGACGGAAGAAACGGGTCTGCCCTTTGCGTCCAATTTTGCAGGCAAGATGCACGCCTGCGGTCATGACGGCCACATGAGCATCCTCCTCGGTGCTGCTGAGGTCCTGAGTCAGGTGAAAGACGATATCCCCGGCACGGTCGTCTTCATCTGCCAGCCGTCTGAAGAAAAATCGCCTGTCGGCGGAGCCAAAGGCCTGGTTGCTTCCGGCGTCCTCGACGGTGTCGATGCCGTTTACGGCCTTCACGTCTGGCCGACACTGCCCAGCGGCAAAATCGGCGTCCTGCCCGGGCCGATGATGGCCGCTTCGGACCATATCCGCATCGTCCTCAACGGCAAGGCCAGCCATGCCGCCATGCCGCATAAAGGCGTCGACACCATCGTCGCAGCCGCCCAGTTCCTGACGGCGGCCCAGACCATCATCAGCCGCCGCGTCAATCCCCTCTATCCGGCTGTCCTGACTTTTGGCAAAATCACTGGCGGCACGCGCTACAATGTCGTCGCCGATACGGTCGAAATCGAAGGGACCTGCCGGACGTACCATGCGGAGGCCCAGGATGCCGTCGAAGCCCATCTTCAGGATACGCTCAAAGGCATCGATGCCATGTACGGGACGGTCAGCCATCTCGACTATGAACGGGGTTATGCGGCTGTCCGCAATACGCCGCAGCAGGCGGCTTTCGTCGCCGGCGTGGCCAAAGACTGCTTTGGCCCGGACATTCTGGCAGCTGTCGACGAACCGGCCATGACTGCCGAAGACTTTTCCGGTTATCTCCAGAAATTCGATGGCGGTTTCTTCTGGCTCGGTGCGACCAAGCCCGGCGACACGGTCTATCCCCTGCATAATACCCATTTTGCCGTCGATGAAGCATGCCTGCCAGTCGGCGTCGAACTGATGGTTTCCCTGGTCCTGGCCAAAATGAAAGAAAAAGCATAATTATTTTTGAAAAAATGCAACTTAAAAAAGGAATCTGCCCCCTTCATCTCGAATATATAATATTAACTGAGATTCCATAGGAGGCGATTGTTTTATGAAAGAATACACAAGTGATAAAATTCGCAACGTTGCTGTACTTTCGCATGATGGCGCCGGCAAAACGGCTGTTGTTGAATCATTACTGCTTGCCTGCGGTGCTGTCGATGCTGTTGGCGTCGGTAAAGACAACAAGCATATTATGGACTATGAACCGGAAGAAATTAAGAGAAACGTCACGATCCAGCTCGGCATTGCGCCCTGCGAATGGGAAGGTTACAAGCTGAACTTCCTCGATACGCCGGGGTATTCCGAATTCTGCGGTGAAGTCCGCGCTGCCCTGCGTGCCAGTGACGGCATCCTGCTCGTCGTTTCGGCCGAATCGGGCGTCGAAATGGATACGGAACGGGCCTGGGACTACGGTGTCGAATTGAAATTGCCGCGCATGGTCTATGTCAATAAGATGGATGCGGAACACGCCGATTTCTTTGGCTGCCTGGAAAAATTGCGCGCCGTCTTCGGCAAATCCATCATGCCTCTCCAGATCCCTATCGGTGAAGGCAAGGATTTCCGGGGCATCATCGACGTCTGCAAGATGGTAGCCTGGGAATGGAATAACGGTGAATGCACGGAAATCAAGGTGCCGCCAGAATACATGGCCAAAGCCCGCGAAGTCCGCGAAATGTGCATGGAAGCCGCTGCTGAAGGCGACGACGAATTGCTGGAAAAATACCTCAACGGCGATGAACTGACCATCGAAGAACTGCGCAAAGGCCTGCGCCAGGGCATGCTGACGGGCCGCGTCTGCCCGCTCATGTGCGGCAGTGCCATCAACCATATCGGTACGGCAGAACTCCTGCGCCGTATCATCACCTACATGCCGGATGCTTCGCAGAAAGTCATGATGGGCACGGATAAGAAGACAGGCGAACCGGTCCTGGTCTATCCCAACAAGCCTTTCACGGCCTTCGTCTTCAAGACCCTCATCGACCCCTTTGCTGGCAAACTGAGCTATGTCCGCATTTTCTCGGGCGAACTCAAGGAAGGGGACAAGTTATACAATATGTCCCAGGACAAAGAAGAAAAGATGGGCAAAGTCCTGACCCTGGTCGGCAAGGAACAGATTCCCGTCCCGGCGGCTATTGCCGGCGACATCGTCGTCCTGCCGAAATTGCCGAATGCCCGGACTGGCGATACTTTTGCCGCTCCTGATTTCCCCGTCGTCTATGACCCCATCCGCTTCCCGAACCCGCTGCATACGGTAGCCCTGGTCCCGGAAAAGAAGGGCGAAGAAGAAAAATTGATGAACGCCCTCCTGCGGGTCAGCGAAGAAGACCCGACGTGCCAGGTCGAAAAGAGCACCGAAGGCAAGCAGCTCATCGTCCGCTGCATGGGCGACGTCCACCTCGACCACATCCTGACCAAGATCGAACGGAAATACGGTGTTAAAGCCAAACAGGAAGACGTCTACATCCCGTATCGTGAAACCATTAAGAGCAAGGCGACAGCCGAAGGCAAACACAAGAAACAGAGCGGCGGCCACGGTCAGTTCGGCCACGTCTTCCTGGACATCGAGCCGCTGACGACAGGCGAACCCTTTGAATTCGTCGATAAGATCTTTGGCGGCGCCGTACCGAAACAGTACATCCCGGCCGTTGAAAAAGGCGTCCGTGAAACTTTGGAAAAAGGCCTCATCGCCGGCTTCCCCATGATCAACGTCAAAGTCACCCTGACCGATGGTTCCTATCATCCTGTCGATTCGTCGGAAATGGCCTTCAAAGTCGCTGCCGCTCAGGCCCTCAAGAAAGCCGTACCTGAAGCCAAACCGATCCTCCTGGAACCGATTTACAACGTCGACGTCGTCATCCCTGAAGATTACATGGGCGATGTCATGGGCGACTTCAGCAGCCGCCGCGGCCGCATCCTCGGCATGGAACACCATCGCAACCGCAAAGGCATCATCGTCGTCAAAGCCCAGGTCCCGCTGGCAGAAATGAAAGACTACGTCACCGTCCTGCGCTCCATGACCCAGGGCAAAGGCACGTTCAACATGGAATTCTTCGACTACGAAGAAGTACCGAAAAAAATCATGGACGAAATCATCGCTAGTCGTTCGTAGTTTATAGTTTGTAGAAGATGGCTTTAAATTAAAAAACTTTCACTAAAAACTACAAACTGCAAACTTAATACTTAAAAAGAGGCTGCCCTTTGCGACGGCCTCTTTTTTCTAGCTACGAATCACGAGCCACGAACCACCAGGCGTCACGGATGTAGGGGCTTGCACGTGGCAAGCCCGTTCCAGACTATGAGTGATTTCCCAGCTCGGAGTGAATGCCACCCAAGGTCCGGCGGGTCGCCCACGTGGCGATCCCTACGGGTATATGCCAAAACAGCATATACCTGTTTACCTAAACGCCTTGCCAGGGCGCCTTCAGCGTCGTATAATAAGGATATAAGCAAACGTAAAACGTCGTACTAAAGAAAATACATACAGATGAAAGGGTGGTTTTTATGTCCCAATGGACAGATATGTACAGACAGAAATTAATGACGCCGGAAGAAGCAGTAAAAGTGGTCCAGTCCGGAGATTGGGTCGATTACGGCATGGGCACGACCCAGCCGATCCTCCTCGACCAGGCCCTGGCAGCGCGCCGTGATGAACTGCAAGATGTCAAAGTCCGCATGTGCCTGACCGTGGCTCCGCGGCAGATTATTGAACAGGACCCGGAACGCAAGGCCTTTACGGCCATGAACTGGCATATGAGCGGCTATGACCGGAAAAAATGCGCTCTCGGCCAGATGAATTTCATTCCCATGTGCTACCGCAACAAGCCGTCGATGTACCGTGATCTCCTCGACGTCGATGTCGCTCTGATTACCGTCGGCCCCATGGATAAACACGGCTTCTTTAATTTCGGCCTGGCCGTTTCAGCAACGGAAGCCATTACCAAGAAAGCGAAGAAAGTCATCGTCGAAGTCAATGAAGCCATGCCCCGCGTCCTCGGCGGCCGCGGCGAATGTATCCATATCAGCGATATCGACGGCATCGTCGAATATGGCAATCATCCCTTGGCGACCATTCCCTTTACGACAGGCGACGATATCGATGCCAAAATCGCCAAGACTATCGTCCAGCAGATTCCCGATGGAGCGACGCTGCAGCTCGGCATCGGCAGTTTGCCCAACACGATCGGTGCCTTATTGGCCGAATCGGACCTGAAAGACCTGGGCGTCCATACGGAAATGCTCGTCGACGCCTTTCGACTCATGTATGAACACGGCCAGCTTACGAACCGCCGCAAGACTTTCTGCCGCGATAAGATAAGCTGGGCCTTCGCCCTGGGGACGCAGGACCTCTATGACTGGATGGACGACAACCCCTTCCTGGCAGCTTATCCGGTAGACGTCATCAATGATCCTTTCATCATTTCCCAGATGGATAATTTCATTTCCATCAATAACTGCATCGACATCGACCTCTTCGGCCAGGTATCGTCCGAATCGGCCGGTACCCATCAGATAAGCGGCAGCGGCGGCCAGCTGGACTTCACCGACGGCGCTTACCGCTCCCGTGGTGGCAAGAGCATCATCGCTTTGCGGTCGACGTTCCACAACAAGAAGACCGGCCGCGATGAATCGCGCATCATCCCGACGCTGGCCCCGGGCACGACGGTCACGGACCCGCGGTCCCAGGTCAACTGGGTCGCCACGGAATACGGCATAGTCAACCTCATGGGCGCTTCGACATGGGAACGGGCCGAACGCCTCATCAGCATCGCCCATCCGGCTTTCCGCGAAGACCTGATCAAAGAAGCTGAAAAAATGAAGATCTGGAGATACAGCAATAAGAAATAAAGGGATACACTATCATCAGGAAGAGACTGTCACATTCGGATGGTCTCTTCTTTGCGTCTTGAGTCTGTAGTTTGTAGTTTTCAGTGATGGGTAAAAAATGAAAATAGCTGCTACAAACTACAAACTCTGAACTAATTTTTACCCTCTAGAGAAAACTGGAAATATTTGTTATAATATAATCGTATGCGCCCATTTGTTCATTTGACGGGCTGCCATATAGACGACAACGATTCGGACTGCGGGTCTTTTGCTGGCCGGCAGTTATTTTCAGTTTGTATATGAGGTGAAATTTGTGGACGAACAACAAGTAGATAAAATTGTGCCGGTTTGTCTGGAAAGCGAAATGCAGACGTCGTACATCGACTATGCCATGAGTGTCATCATCACTCGTGCCCTGCCGGATGTACGCGATGGGCTAAAGCCGGTCCATCGGCGTATTCTCTATGCCATGCATGAAGCGGGCATGACGCCGAACAAGCCCTATAAGAAATCGGCCCGTATTGTCGGCGAAGTTTTAGGTAAATATCACCCCCATGGTGACAGCTCCGTCTATGATGCGACCGTCCGCCTGGCCCAGGATTTCTCGACGCGCTATCCTTTAGTCGATGGTCACGGCAACTTCGGTTCCGTCGATGGTGACTCGGCTGCGGCTATGCGTTATACCGAAGTCCGCATGGCGAAGATTACCGGCGAAATGCTGGAAGATATCGACAAGGAAACGGTCGATTTCATGCCCAACTACGACGGCTCCCTGCAGGAACCGACGGTCTTGCCGTCGAAGATCCCGAACCTCCTGGTCAATGGCTCGGCTGGGATCGCCGTCGGCATGGCGACGAATATTCCGCCTCATAATTTAGGCGAAGTCATCGACGGCTGTGTCCTGCTCATCGATAACCCTGAAGCCAGCCTGGAAGAAATCATGACCAAAATCAAAGGCCCTGATTTCCCGACGGGCGCTAAAATCATGGGCCGCGATGGCATCATCAAAGCCTATTCGACGGGCCGGGGCAGTATCAAGATGCGGTCCTGTGCGACTATCGAACCGATGAATAAAGGGAAGCACCGCATCGTCGTGACGGAAATCCCCTATCAGGTCAACAAGGCGCGGGTCATCGAGTCCATTGCCGACTTGTCCCGCAACAAGGAAATCGACGGCATCACGGCCCTGCGCGATGAATCGGACCGCAAGGGCATGCGCATCGTCGTCGAACTGCGGGCCGATGTCAATCCCGATATCGTCCTGAATAAATTGTATAAACACACGCAGCTCCAGGAAACGTTCGGCGTCATCATGCTGGCCCTCGTCGACGGCCATCCGCGCGTCCTGACGCTCAAACAGATCCTGAACTACTATCTCGACCATCAGAAAGATGTCATTACCCGCCGCAGCAAGTTTGAACTCGACAAGGCCCTGGCACGGGCTCACATCTTAGAAGGCCTGCTCATCGCTCTGGACCACATCGACGAAGTCATCAAGACGATCCGCGAATCGGCGACAGACGACATTGCCAAACAGTCCTTGATGAGCAAGTTCGGCCTCAGCGAAAAACAGGCCATCGCCATCCTCGACATGCGCCTGCGCCGCCTGACGGGTCTGGAACGAGAAAAAATCGAAGAAGAATATGCTGAATTGGAAAAACGCATCGCTTACCTGCGCAGCGTCCTGGCTGACGAACATAAAGTCATGGAAATCGTAAAGACGGAACTCCTCGATGCCAAGAAGAAATTTGGCGACGAACGGCGCACACAGATCGTAGCCGACTCATCGGATTTCTCCATCGAAGACATGATCCCCAACGAACGCATGGTCCTCACCTTGACCCGTCGAGGCTACATGAAGCGTATCAACGCCAATGTATACCATACGCAGAATAAAGGCGGCCGCGGTATCAAGGGGATGGGGACGAAGGACGAAGACGCCGTAAACCACCTGCTCTATACGTCGGCATGGAATACGGTCCTGTTCTTCACCAACTTCGGCCGCGTCTATCGCCTGAAGGCTTACGAAATCCCGGAAGCCAACAGCCGTAACTCCAAGGGCATTGCCGCCATCAATATCCTGCCCTTGTCCAATGGCGAAAAAGTCAACGCCCTCATCGACCTCGACCAGGTCGACCCGTCGATGAACCTGTTCATGGTCACCGAAAAAGGGCTGGTAAAGAAGACCCTTCTTCATGAATTCAAGAACGTCCGCCGCAACGGCCTCATCGCTATTTCCCTTATGGAAGGCGACCACCTGGCCAAAGTGCGCCTGACCAACGGCGACCAGACGATCATCTTGGCGACAAAACTGGGCATGGCCATCTGCTTCAATGAAAACGATGTCCGTCCTATGGGCCGGAATACCCGCGGTGTCCGCGGCATCACACTGGCCGAAGGCGATATGGTCATCGGGGCTGACGTCCTCGAACCGGACTGCCAGGTCCTGACTGTCAGCGAAGAAGGCTTTGGCAAGCGCAACAACATCGATGCCTACAAAGTCCAGCTCCGCGGTGGCAAAGGCATCAAGAACTTCAAGATTACGCCGAAGACCGGCGACATCGTCGGCGTTGAAGTCGTCCATGAAGGGCAGGAACTGATGCTCATCACGTCGAATGGCATCGTCATCCGCACGGATATCGAAAGCATTGGCATCAAGAAAGGCCGCAACACATCGGGCGTCAAGATCCAGAAACTGGAAGGCGACGACAAAGTAGCCGCCCTCGATACCATTGCCATCGAAGGTAACGACGAAGAAGAAAAAGAACAGACGAAATTGTTTAAATAAAAAAAGAGGCCTGCGGGCCTCTTTTTTTTTGCGCCGACCGCAGTTCGCAGGCCGCAGGCCGCCTCGGACTCAGATGCGGCGTTCCGCCGCGACAGACTCAGACTGACAACATCGCCTCGAGTAATCCTCGGCTCGTAGGGGGAGAACCCCTCCACCGCAAGCGGTCCCCCTCCCCTTCGCAGGGGCGGCTTACGCCCCAACCGGGGCCATCGTAGGGGACGTCCTTTAACCTCTCAGACCGCCTTTGGCGGCCAGCTCCCCTATGAAGGGAGCCTTG
>CABQJB010000092.1 GCA_902464195.1 uncultured Megasphaera sp. | reverse complement strand
TCGGAATACGGAGCCCAGATCCATTACGAATACACCTTTAAGACGGACGACGGGAAACAGGGCATCCTGCGCTTTGCCGTCAGCAAGAACAGCCAGACTGTCGAATACATCAGCGTCCGCCTGGCCGATGAAAAGACGGATGGCGCGAAACAGGCTTTCCTGGCGTACCACAAGGCCATTTCCAATCACCGCCTGCAAGATGCCTTCCAGATGCTGACGGGGGACTTCCAGAATTCTGTCGGCGGTTATGATGGTTACGCGCCGGGCTACGCCAATACCTTGTCCAGTGACGTTTCCAATCTCCGCAAAATTGCTTCCGGCAGCGATAAGACGACCTTTTCCTTTACTTTGAAAGCGCGGGACCGCATTCCAGGCAGTGCCAAAGTTAAAGTCCAGTATTTCAACGGTCAGGTGACCATGACAAAAGACGGGAGCACTTGGAAAATTAGTGATATGAGCGCAAAGAAGACGGGGGAACATGTGGAATAAATGGTATGTCCGGCATAAACGGAAACTGAAACGCATCGGGACTATCGCCTTGATAGCCGCCGCCGTCCTTTATGGGCTCTGTTTCTACATGAGCTATAAGGCGGCGGATATCTTCAACCAGGTTGTCGCAGAACGCCAGCTCTTCCCCGGTACGGTTACAGTGGAACGCCTGACAGCGACGCCAGGCGGTACCGTCTCCTTTGAGAACCTGGTATGGAACGATGAAGACGGAGATACGCTGGTCCAAATCCCGGAAGGTCATTTTACTGTCAAGCTGAGCGATGTCCTGACGGCTCATATCGGCACGCAGACTGTCGAAGACGTGACTTTGAATAATGCCTATATTCATTTGGTCTTTAATGATAAAATGGAGTTACAGCATATCAAGAAAGCCAGTGACCATCAAAGCAGTGACCCGCGGGATTTTATCAAAGTCACCGGGCCTAAGAGCAACCGTCCTTTTAATTGCCATGTCGCCCTGCATCAGAGCGTCATCGAAGCCGAAGCGCCAGGCCGCCATTTCAAGATTGGCGACGTCGAGTTCTCTTCCGATATCCATACCAAGGGCAAGACGAATATCGACTTGCGGGCCGGTCACTTTTCCGGCACCATCGATGCCAAGTCCCTGCGTATCCGCGGCAGCCTGGATTTCAAGCCAGAAACGCCGCAATACAATTTGTCGCTCTTGCTGAGCGACTGCAATCCCCGTTCCCTCGGGGCCGGCCTCGATATCGATGACCCGGCGACGGTTTCGGCAGACATCCGCGGCCCGTTATATGCCCCGGTCATCGACGGGACCTTGAAGATGGACCGTCTGGATATTACGGCCCTGGTCTTTACCGATGTCGTAGGACAGGTCCATTATGAACAGGGCCTGCTCGATGTGAACGAAGTCACAGCCGGTGTCTTCGGCGGCACTATGAAAGGCCATGGGCAGGTAAACCTGGACGATAAATCGTATACGGCCGACATGACCGGATCCCAGCTCAAAGGCGGCATTGCGGCTCATGACCTCTTCCTGCGCTGCAACGTCGACTTGAACCTGCACATGGAAGAAAATAAAACAGCTCATACAAAGGCCATTTATGGTGATTTCCAGTCCGGCCCGGGACGCTATCACCAGCTTCCCTTCCGGGGTATTTCCGGTTCTTTTGCTCAGGATGGCAAGACCCTGAACTTCCGGGACGTCGTTATTTCCATGTTCTTTGGCGACGTATCGACGGATGCTTTTTCCATTGTCAATGGCAAAGTCAAGATAGGGGCCATCAACATCGACTATAAAAACGGGAAGCGGAGCCGCTGGGGAAAAGGCGGTCCGCAGGCAGTCCCGTGAACATAGATAGAGAAAGGAGTTTTTACTATGGATATTTCCCGATATTTAGCCAAAGAAGGCGAAAAAATTGATTTGAGCCAGTGGTCGACGACTTGCGATGTGGACATCGACAAGAAGAAAGTCAAAGGCGAACTATTGGACCAGACGATTTCCGAAATGCAGGATTTACAGGAAAAACTCTGTGCCGACAATCACTACGGCCTGATCATCGTCCTGCAGGCTATGGATGCGGCCGGGAAAGATGGTACGGTCAAACACGTCTTTGCCCACCTCAATCCGGCTGGCGTCAAAGTACACAGCTTCAAGAAACCGAGCTCGGAAGAACTGGATCACGACTATATGTGGCGCATCAATAAGGCTCTGCCCGGCCGGGGTGAAATCGGTATCTTCAACCGCTCCCATTATGAAGAAGTCGTCGTCGCCCGCATCCACAACCTCATCAAGAGCGACGGTATGCCGGAAAAACTGGTCCGCAAGGATATCTGGGAAACGCGCTACCGCCAGATACGCGACTGGGAACGATACTTGTCGGAAAACGGTTTCCCTATGGTCAAGATCTTCCTCCATTTGTCGAAAGATGAACAAAAGAAACGCCTCATCGACCGTATCCTGACCAAGCAGAAAAATTGGAAGTTCGACATGTCCGACATCGAGGAACGGCAATACTGGAACCGCTATCAGAAAGTCTACGGCGAAGTCTTATCGGCTACGTCGACGAAGTACGCTCCCTGGTACATCGTCCCGGCTGATGACAAGTGGTATACGCGCTATGTCGTTGCCCAGATCGTCCTCAAGGAGCTCAAGGCCATTAACCCGAAATTCCCGAAATTATCACCGGAAGTCGAAAAGCAGCTGGCCCAGTTCCGCCAGCTCCTGAAAGAAGTCGACATCAAGGACTTGAAGAGCATCAAGAATGTCATTGATGAGCAAAAAGTCAAATAATAAGTGTTCCTGATAGTGTCAAATGTGATATAATAAGGACGGTTCAAGAAAACTGATGAAGTTCTGTACACGTTTTGAGACATATCTCAAGGAGGTACCGTTATGCTCGATGCAAAAGTAAAAGATTTAATCAATACCCAAATCAATCAGGAATTCTATTCGGAATATTTGTATTTAGCTTTTGCCAACTATTTCTATGACAATGGCCTCGACGGCTTTGCCAACTGGTATGATGTCCAGGCCCAGGAAGAACGGGATCACGCGATGCTCATGCGGACGTATCTGCATAACAACGGCGAACGCGTTACCTTCTCGGCCATCGCCGAACCGGAAAACGACTTTGACAGTATCAAAGCGGTCCTTAAAGCCGGCTTGGCTCATGAACAGTATGTCACATCGCTGATCAATAAAATCTATCAGGCTGCCGATAAAGTCCATGATTATCGGACCATGCAGTGCTTTGACTGGTTCGTCAAGGAACAGGGCGAAGAAGAAAAGAACGCCGACGATTTGATCAAGAAATACAAGATGTTCGGCAGCGACGCCAAAGGCCTCTATGCCCTGAATCAGGAATTGCTGGCCCGCACGTATGTCGCTCCGACGTTGGTCCTGTAAGGATCCATACAACTCCATAGTGCAATCAGGTGCGTAAGCTCAATAGAGAAGTCCGGTGCAAAACCGGCGCGGTCCCGCCGCTGTAAGGAGGAGCCAGGCTGCAATGATGTCACTGTACGTCCGCGTATGGGAAGGCGCAGCCATGGCCATGAATCCGAGCCAGAAGAACTGCCTGATTAGGATCACCGGTTGACCTGCGAGCGATGGGGATGGCGATTTTTACGGCGAGCCGCTTTATATGAGCTGCTGGCCGTAAAGGACTCAGTATGTAAGGGACTGTCGCATGAAGGCTTCTGCCAACATGTGACAGCCTCTTTTTTTATATTTTTTTACAAAAGGGAGAGATGATTATGTTCCACAAAAAATTAAAGACAGCGCTTATTTTATCTTTGGCTTTGACGTCGTTCGGTGCTTTTTCGGCGCCCTCTTTCGCTGCCGGCTATACGCTGAACCCGGAAGTCAAGGATGCTACACCGGCTTTGAAACAGGCCGCAGAAATCGGCGTCCGTACGTACAACAACCCGGAAATGCAGAACGAAGCCAATAAAGACGCGATCCTGGTATTGAGCTTCGGCACGACCTATAAGGACAGCCGCCAGAAGACCATTGACCAGACCGTTGCCGACATAAAAGCGGCCCATCCGGATCAAAAGGTCGTCGTCGCCTTTACGTCGCACATCATCGTCGACCGCATCAAGGCTAAAGAAGGCTTGACCGTACCGACGCCGGAACAGGCTATGGCCCAGTTGAAAAAAGAAGGCTATACCCGTGTAGCCATTACGTCCCTGGACATCATCCCGGGTATGGAATATGCCTATGATACGGCTATTTTCGACCTCTACAAACATGATTTCAAGAAATTGACCATCGGCACGCCGATTATGTACTGGATGGGCCAGGAAGGCCAGCGCGACGATATCGCTGAATTCGTCAAAGCTTTCTCGACGCAGTTCCCGAAAATCGGCAAGAAAGACGCCATCCTGGTCATGGCCCATGGCACGCCGCATCCGGCCAATGCCTATTACTCCGTCGTCCAGAACCGCCTCGATGCGGCTAACCTGGGCAATGTCTATATTTACTCCGTCGAAGGCTGGCCCCATCTGGATACAGTCATTCCCCAGCTGAAAGCCAAGGGCATCAAGCACGTCATCCTCATGCCCATGATGATGGTCGCCGGCGACCATGCCAATAACGATATGGCCGGTGCCGATGCCGATTCCCACAAGAGCATCCTGGAAAAAGAAGGCTTCACGGTGACACCCTATATCCATGGCCTGGGAGAAAACGAAGCCGTCCGCCAGATGTTCGTCGAACGGGCTGATGAAGCCTGGAATGCCCTGGAAGCCCGGTAATTTGACTTCATGGAATTTTTTCCTACCAATTTAGTCCATCCTATTCAGCTATCATTCCATATGCTTCGGGTGTATAATGAAATCACGAAATGCATATAACAAACGTGAAGAAATAGGAGATGGAAGACATGAAACAAGTGAAAATAATTACAGCTCAAGAAGCAGCTCAGCTCGTCAAAGACGGTGACGTCGTCACGACCAACGGGTTCGTCGGTTCCGGCCAGCCTGAAGCCCTGACCAGCGCACTGGAAGAACGCTTCCTCAATACGGGTTCGCCGAGAGATTTGACCCTCATCTATGCCGCTTCCCAGGGGAATACGGATGGCCGCGGCGGCGACCACTTCGCCCACGAAGGCATGCTGAAAAAAGCCATCCTCGGCCACTGGAACGCCGTTACAGCGCTGCAGAAACTGGTCAATGAAAATAAGATCCAGGCCTACAACCTGCCCCAGGGCACGCTGTCCCAGTATTTCCGTGACGTCGCAGCCCATCGCTTAGGCACGATTACCCACGTCGGCCTCGATACCTTTGCCGACCCCCGCATCAGCGGCGGCCGCCTCAATGACGTCACTAAAGAAGACTTTGTCAAAGTCATCAACATCGAAGGCCATGACCAGCTCTTCTATCCGCGCATGGACATGAATATCGGCTTCATCCGCGGGACCTATGCCGATGAATGGGGCAACGTCGTCCTGACCAAGGAAGTATCGCCTTTCGATGCGACACCGCTGGCACAGGCCGTCCACAACAGCGGCGGTATCGTCGTCGTCCAGGTCGAAAAAATCGTCAAAGGTGGTACGCTCGACCCGAAACTGGTCAAAGTACCGGGCATCTACGTCGACTACGTCGTCCAGGTCGATGACGAAACGAAACGGCAGCAGTCCTTCGATTGCGAATATGACCCGTCCCTGACCGGCGAAACGACGATTCCCGTCAAAGCCCTGGATCCGGCTCCCCTCAATGCCAAGAAAGTCATTGCCCGCCGGGCAGCTCTCTTGCTCCTCAATATGAGCAGTGAAGCCGTCATCAACCTGGGTATCGGCATTCCGGAACTCGTCTCGTCGGTTGCCAACGAAGAAGGTATCGGCGACAGCCTGACCATGACCGTCGAAGCCGGGGCCATCGGCGGCGTACCTCTCGGCGGCGTCCGCTTCGGGGCTTCTGTTAACGCCGAAGCCTATATGGACCAGGCCACACAGTTCGACTT
This sequence comes from uncultured Megasphaera sp., assembly GCA_902464195.1. Taxonomy (GTDB): domain Bacteria; phylum Bacillota; class Negativicutes; order Veillonellales; family Megasphaeraceae; genus Megasphaera. Next base: position 2,317 of record CABQJB010000092.1, on the reverse strand, counting down.
CTATGATGGCGGCGGCCTGGACCTGACCTGCCTGGGCCTGGCCGAATGTGATAAAGAAGGCAATATCAACGTATCCAAATTCGGTACGCGCATTGCCGGCTGCGGCGGTTTCGTCAACATCACCCAGAATACGAAGAACGTCGTCTTCTGCGGTACCTTTACGACAGGGAAACTCCGCGAAGAAATCAAAGACGGCGAACTGCATATCCTGCAGGAAGGGAAAGTCAAGAAATTCGTTCCCGAAGTCGGTCATATCACCTTCAGCGGCAACTATGCCCGTAAACATAAACAGCATGTCCTCTACATTACAGAACGTGCCGTATTCGAAATGAAAGAAGACGGTGTCCACCTGACCGAAATCGCACCGGGCATCGATCTCCAGAAAGACGTCCTCGACCAGATGGGCTTCACGCCGATCATCGACGAAGTCAAAGTCATGCCGGCCTTCCTCTTTGAAGATAAACCCATGGGTTTGAAAAAGATGAAAGAAGAAATGAATAAATAGTTTGTAGCACAGAGTTTGTAGTTTGCAGAAAGGCTCCCCTCATAGGGGAGCTGGCCGCCGAAGGCGGCCTGAGAGGTTTTGACACAGCCGCGGACTACGCTATGAGTTGCGGACTGTAAAGAAAAAGGGCTTGTCGCATATGCGACAAGCCTCTTTTTTTGATTGTAGGGGCTCGCACGTGGCGAGCCCGTCAGGTATATGTTATGATGCCTGTGGCCGATTTGCATGGGCGGGCGCCCCACGTGGGCGCCCCTACTTCACTTCGACAAGGACAGGGTCCTTTCGATGAGGGGTTTATAGGTTTCGTATTTTTTCTTCAAGGCTTCTAAGTCATACTGGCGGTACGACGGCTGGTTCTTCATGTTCTGGAAGGCATTGAGCAGGATGGAATGGAGCCGGTTGCTGCTGATGACGTAGAACGAATCGGCATCGTTGTGAATGTTCCGCTTGTTCTTTTTCAGGAAGCCCGTCTTGTAGTTGGAATAGAAGGACAAGTCCTTGCCTGTGTACATATCGTCGCTGACTGTCGGCAAGAGGACGCCGGTCGTTAAATTCGGATTTTTTTCCAGGCCTTCAAAGATGCTTTTGATATGCTCTTTCCGTTCTTCCGCAGTCAAGCGGTATTCGATGTCGGTCAGGTAAATGTAGCCCGATTCGACGTAGCGCAGGAGCGATGTCGTCGGCATGATGAAGGTGATTTCCGAGGCATTGAGGATTTCTTCCCATGTGACGCAGAGGCGCTGGATGGCGAAAGCCCGTTCCGGCGATACGCCTTCGCTGATGTGGTCGAAGACTTCGTGCGGCAGGAGAAATTCAAAGCCGATGGTCAGGTAGAAGAAGAATTTCGTCGTCGCATAGAAGGCCGTGCGATAGCCGAGCTCTTCCAGCCCCAGGGAGCTGACCGTCGACATGAGCGGTTTCTTTTCGGCGCCATTGAAGCTGAATTTTTCATAAATATCGCCGACTAAGGATTCGTCGAAGATATACGTGCATAACTTGAAATGGGGCTGTGCGTCCAGTGCGTACTGGACGACGAAAGAACCTTTGAGGATGATGAGGTTGGCATTCGATGTATCTTTGATGTCGTAAAAAACGAAGTCGATATCTAAAAAATTATCGAGTGTGCGATAGACGTTGAGCAGGTCGTCGAAGTTGTTTTCGATTTTGCCCAGGTCCAGGCCGACGCGGATAGTCAGTTTGTGTTGCAATTTCAGTCCATCGAAATACTTCCAGAATCCCGTTTTATATAACGTGCAAAATTCGCCTAAGACCAGAAGTTCCCCGTCGGTTTCCAAACTTTGGATCCCCTTTTGCAATACATCGGATAAGAAGTCTGACGTATCGTGATGGCCTGTGATGACCTGGATGGACGGGCGGTTTTCCTTGCCCTTGGGAGCCCGGTTCTGATTCAGCGTCGTCCGGTAGGCGGCGCAGAGGTACTGGCCGATTTCAAAGCCCAAGTCGTCGGTGTTTTCGGAAATGGGGAAGGTTTTAAAGAACTTGGCCTCTTTCTTCTGCTTCGTAATCAGTTCGGCAAAGTATTGGCCCATTTCTTCGTTGATCCGTTCGACATAACGGGAAGACGGTAATTTCGTGCCGTTGCTCCATTTGTTGACATAGGACACATCGTAACCGACGACATCGGCCAGGGAGATGAACTTGGCCTGTGTGAAGGTAATGAGCCGTTTTAGCGTTGAAGCATATCCATCTGAAATCACGTTATAACCTCCTTTGATACGAAACCATCATATTTTTCATGTGGCATACCTGCATACCTATAGTTTTTAATCTATATGAAATATATTCATTATC
>CABQJB010000091.1 GCA_902464195.1 uncultured Megasphaera sp. | reverse complement strand
GTATAATAGGGAAGATATTTGAAGAAGGGAAGTGCATGTATGGAAACATGGCTTGATCTGCATATGCATACAAAATACAGCATGGATGGCCAGTTTGAACCGGCCGACTTGATGCGCCAGTGCGCCGATACCGGTGTGACGACCGTTGCCGTGACCGACCACGATTCAGCCCGGGCCATCCCGGAAGCGCGGCAGGAAGCGGCCCGGCTGGGCTTGAACCTGGTGCCGGGCATCGAAATCAGCTGCCAGCATAAAGGGAAGAATTTCCACCTTCTCGGCTATGGCATCCATGCCGGGGACCCTGTTTTTGCGGCCATTGAAAAGGACGTATACGGCCAGCGCCGGGCGATTTCGGAAAAGGTCCTCGACGCCGTCGAAGCCCTGGGCATCGTCCTCGACAGGCCGGCTATCTGGAAGCTCTGCAGCGGTGATGCCATCGCGTCCGTCCATATTGCCCGCGTCGCCCTGGCGGACCCGCGCAATGCCGATTGTCCTGTCCTGGCGCCGTACCGTCCCGGTGGGGCGCGGAGTGATGCGCCATACGTCAATTTTGGCTGGGATATCTGCGGCCAGGGTGGTCCGGCTTTTGTACCCATGACCTTCATGGATTTTGCCAAAGCCGTCGCCATCATCCACGACCATGGCGGCGTCGCCGTGCTGGCCCATCCCGGTGCCAATATGAAGCAGAACCGGCCGCTGACGGAAGAGCTCATCGCCACGGGCCTCGATGGCATCGAAGCCTATTGCAGCTATCACGACGAAGAAACGACTGCTTTTTACCGCTGCATTGCCGACGACTACGGCCTGATGGCGACGCTGGGCAGCGACTATCACGGCCGGGCCAAGCCACATATCCGGCTCGGGACGTACGGCCATCCGGAACCGCAGATCCTGTGGGACCGGCTCTGCCAGAAAATCAAACAACAACATGGGGAAGTGTATGTATCGTGAAAACGAAAAAAATGATATCCGCCCTGGCCTTGACCCTTTGTCTGGCCCTGGGCATGACGATGGGTTCTTTGGCAAGTGCTGCCGACAATGAAGGTGCAGCCTATACGACGGGCGTCGCCAGTGTCGACCAGCAGATGGATGCCGCAGCCAGGGCCAAGGCGAAAGCCGCTAAGGCCGCCAATAAGGCAGGCAAGACGAAAAAGGACCAGACCGGTAAGACGGCATCTGCGTCGACCCAGACGACCGCTGCGGCAGCCAGCACAACAGCTAGGCCGGCAGCCATCGGCAATGTCCCGCGGTCGGCGAAACCCGCCGGAGCCCGCGGCGTCATGCGCAACTATAATCCCGTGACCGATGCGGCACCGGCCGAACCGATGGCCATCAAGGAAACGAATTTCCAGTTCCGCGAAACCCTGCTCCTGCGGCCTAAGACGGACATGATCGTCATCCATCACGTCGGTATCCCTGACGGCGATACGTCGGCAGCGGCTATCCATCGCGCCCATCTGGCCAACGGCTGGGCCGGCATCGGCTACCATTACGTCATCCGCAAAGACGGGACCATTGAACGGGGCCGCCCACTGGCTACGGTCGGCGCGCATGCCGAAGGGCAGAACTATCATACCGTCGGCATCAATGTAACGGGCAATTTTGAAAAAGAAATCCCCACACCGGCTCAGATCCACTCCCTGGAAGGGCTGGTCGCCTGGATATGCAAGACCTACAGCATCGTGCCGGGACCGTCTACCATCGTAGGCCATCGCGACGTCAACAGCACGGACTGCCCGGGCCGCAACCTTTACAGCCTGCTGCCGCAGATCCGCAAGGATGTTGCCCAGAAGCTGAATGGCATGGATTCGTCCTATGAAGACAAGCTGAAAAAGACGAATTTCCTCAAGATGAGCCGCAAAGAACGGGAAGCTATCATCATGCAGGGTGCGTCGGTCTTCTAATCGCTACTGGCAGGGGCCAGTGAACTATGATATAATTAAATAGTTGCAGTTGAATCACGATAAGGGCTGCGCATGGACCGCCTTGTTTTCTAGGGCTTCATGCGACAGCCCCAATTTGTCATGAGGTAAAAACGATATGAAGCAATTCTTTCAATGGATGAATCAAGATGAAAATATCCGCTCTGCCGTGGCCGCTTTTTCCCAGCCCGGCTGTCATAGTATCTACGGCCTCAGCGGTTCCGTCAAGAGTGCCCTCGTCGCCAAGGCCCTGACGGAAAAACCGGGGCAGGCCGTTCTCGTCGTCCCGTCGCGGGAACAGGCTGCGGCCTGGATGGCGGACCTTGCTTTTTTGGTACCAGACCTGCCGGTCCTGGATTTCCCCGTCGTCGACAAGGCCGTCTTTACGACGACGGCCAAGAGCCTGGACCGGACGGCCCGTCAGATGGAAGCCTTAGGCCGTCTGCGCCAGGGTGACCGGCTCCTGATCCTGGCGGCACCGGAAGAAGCGGCCCAGTACGTCATGGCGCCGCAGCGCATCGATGCCGCCGCTATCGACGTGGCCATCCATCAGGAATACGACCGCGATGAGTTGTTGCAGCACCTCGTCGATGCCGGCTATGAACGGGTCGACATGGTCGAACGGCGCGGCCATTTTTCCGTCCGTGGCGACATCGTCGACATCTATGCCGTTAACGAACCGCAGCCCCTGCGCCTGGAATTCTTCGGTGACGAACTGGACAGCCTGCGCACCTTCGATGCAGACAGCCAGAAGTCCCAGGACCAACGGGAGAAAGCCCGCATCCTACCCATTTCCCTGACCGTCCAGGATGACGAGAAATACACCCTCCTGGACTATGCCGGACAGGGCGTCATCATCTGGGATGAGCCCAACCGCGTCCGCGAAGGCCTGAAGAAAGTCCTCAAGGAGTCCGACGACTATAAGGGACGCCTGGCGTCCTGGAAGAACCTGGTCACGGCCCAGCGCCCGGGGCCGCAGCTCATCCTGTCGCTCATGGCCCAGTCCGTGCCGGATATGATGATAGACACGTCGGCCAGCTTTGCCGCCAAGATGATGGCCAGCTTCCAGAAGCAGTTCAACCTTCTGGAAGAAGAAGTGGATCATTGGCGGAATCTGGATAATACGATTCTCTTCGTCATCAACAGCCGCGACCGGCGGGCATCGCTCCAGGCCTGGATGAAGCAGCATGAGCTGCCGTTCCGGGACTATGACGATGACCAGAGTACACCTGGCGGCGTCTACGTCGTCGAAGGGGAAATCCACGACGGCTTCGAGCTGCCTTATGCCAAAGTCGTCGTCGTCGCCGAACGGGATGTCTTCGGCACCCAGAAACGGCGCCTGCGCCATCATGCCGCCAAAGGCCAGGAAATCAACGTCTTTACGGACCTCAAGCCTGGCGATTACGTCGTCCACGAAGTCCACGGCATCGGCCGTTACATCGGCATCAAGACCATTGAAATGGATGGCGTCCACAAGGATTATCTGGAAATCCACTATGCCGGCAAGGACATCCTCTACGTGCCGACGGACCAGTTGTCCCTCTTGCAGCGCTATATCGGCAACGAAGGGGATACGCCGAAATTACAGAAAATGGGCGGTTCCGACTGGCAGAAGACGCGGGCTAAGGCTCAGAAGTCCATTACCGACCTGGCAGAGAAACTCGTCGCCCTCTATGCCAAGCGGGAAGTCGTCCAGGGTTATGCTTTCCCGCCGGATACGCCGTTCCAGAAGGAATTTGAAGAAGCCTTTCCCTATGAAGAAACAGAAGATCAGCTGAAAGCCGTCCGCGACATCAAGGCCAGCATGGAACGACCGACCCCCATGGACTGCCTGGTTTGCGGTGACGTCGGTTTCGGCAAGACCGAAGTGGCCATGCGGGCCATCTTCAAGGCCGTCACGGCGGGCAAGCAGGTTGCTGTCCTGGTGCCGACGACGGTCTTGTCGCAGCAGCATTTCCAGACCTTCATGGAACGTTTCGGTCCCTTTGGCGTCCACGTCGACGTCCTCAACCGCTTCCGCTCGTATAAAGAAAAGAAAGATATCCTGGCCCGGACCCTGACCGGCGATATCGACGTCCTCATCGGGACCCACAGCCTGCTCAACAAGAAGGTCAAGTTCAAGGACCTGGGACTCCTGGTCGTCGATGAAGAACAGCGTTTCGGCGTAGCCCAGAAGGAAAAGTGGAAGGCCTGGGCGGCCAACATCGATGTCCTGTCCCTGAGCGCGACGCCGATTCCGCGGACGCTGCACATGTCCCTGGTCAACTTGCGGGAAATGTGCGTCATCGAAACGCCGCCGACGGACCGTTTCCCTGTCCAGACCTATGTGACCGAATACGACGCCCGCATCGTCAGCGATGCCATTATGCGCGAAAAACGGCGGGGCGGCCAGGTCTTCTTCGTCTACAACCGCGTCGCGACCATCGAAAAGATGAAAGACGAACTCCAGGCCCTCTTGCCGGATGTGACTATCGGCATCGCCCACGGCCAGATGGCCGGGAGCCTGCTGGAATCGGTCATGTTCGATTTCTATGAAGGCAAATACGATGTCCTCCTCTGTTCGAGCCTGGTCGAAAACGGCCTGGACGTGGCCAATGCCAATACGATCATCATTTACGACGCCGACCACTTCGGCCTGTCCCAGCTCTATCAGATGCGCGGCCGCGTCGGTCGCAGCCATCGCATGGCCTATGCCTATTTCCTCTACCGCCGCGACAAAGTCCTGTCGGAAGTCGCCGAAAAACGCCTGCAGGCCATCAAGGAATTCACCGAGCTCGGTTCGGGCTTCAAAATCGCCATGCGTGACCTGGAAATCCGCGGCGCCGGCAACCTCCTGGGCCGGGAACAGCACGGCAATATCGCCAGCGTCGGCTTTGCCATGTACTGCCATATGTTGGAAGATGCCATCGCCAAGGCTCAGAACGGCAAGGAAGCAGCGCCGCCGCCACCGGAAACGGTCATGGAAATCCACGTCGACGCCTTCATCGACGACGACTATATCCAGAATGGCGGCCAGAAAATCGAAATGTACCAGCGCCTGGCCGTCTTATCGTCGAAAGAGGAACTGGCCGACCTGCGCCGGGAACTGGCTGACCGCTATGGCAAGCCCAGCCAGCCTGTAGAAAGACTGCTTCAAGTTACGGAAACGCGCCTCGACGCCAAAGCTCTGGGGTTGGTCCTCATCGCCCAGAAGAAAGACGTGCTGGAACTGAAATGGCAGCGCGTCGCCGATATGCCCGACCTTCCCAAGCTGGAACCGTCCCTGCGCCGCCGTTTCCGCCTCGTACCCAACATGCCCGTCATGGTCCGCGTCTCCCTGGCCGGCATTTCCGACGTCCTGGCCTTCATCCAGACACTGCTGACGGCCTTTTCATCATTGAGAAAGGGGAATTCCCTTGAGTAAGAACTCCTTTTTACGGGGCGCCATGGTCCTCACAGTGGCCGGTATCGTCGTCAAGATCCTGGGCGGGCTGAACCGTATCTTTTTGTCGCGCCTCTTAGGGGGCGAAGGCATCGGCCTGTACCAGATGGCTTATCCCGTCTACATCCTGCTCCTGAGCATCATCGGCGCCGGGATTCCCATTGCCGTGTCCATCATGATTGCTGAGGAAGCGGCCAAAGGCCATTACAGCGGCGTCCGCCGTATCTTTCATGTGACCCTGGCCTTCATGACTGTCGTCGCCGTCGTCTGCGGCCTGGCCCTGCCTTTTGGCGCCCATGGCCTGGTCGAAATGGGCATCGTCCGCGATAGCCGGGCCTTTCCGGCCCTGGCCGTCCTGGCGCCGGCCCTGAGCCTGTCGGTCATCGCCTGCTGTTTCCGCGGCTATTTCCAGGGCCTGCAGCTCATGACGCCGACGGCACTGTCCCAGATGGCAGACCAGTTCGTCCGGGTCTGCACCATGCTCGTCCTGGCCTGGGTCTTCTTGCCGAAGGGCCTGGAATGGGCTGCTGCCGGTGCTGCCTTCGGTGCCGTCCCGGGAGCGGCGGCGGGGCTGCTGCTCATCGCTTTCTTGTATTACCGTCACAGCCGCCAACCCATGCCCGATGATGACGGCGTCTTCGTCATCCAGTCGCCGCGGCGCATCATCCGCCGGCTCATCGTCCTGGCCGTGCCCGTAGCGGCGGCCAATATGCTCCTGCCGGCCGTGGCCAGCATCGACTTGTTCATCGTGCCTTTGCGCCTGGAAGCAGCTGGCTACAGCACCCATCAGGCGACAGCCCTTTACGGCTATCTGACAGGCATGGCCAATGGCCTGGTCCAGCTGCCGGCTATCTTGACCATCGCCCTGGCGACGAGCCTCGTCCCGGCCGTATCGGCGGCCTTTTCCCGTCATGACCGGGATGTCATCCTCGACCGGACTGACACGGCCATGCGTATTGCCAACGTCATCACCGTGCCGGCCTGCCTGGGCCTGGCCGTCCTGGCCGTGCCCATTTCCCGGCTCCTTTATGCGACGCCGGCAGCCGGACCGGCCATCTGCGTCCTGTCCATTTCGGTCTTCCTCGTCGGACTACAGCAGATTACCAGCGGCCTTTTGCAGGGTATGGGCCATACAGCCGTCCCGCTGTATAACATGGCCGCCGCGGCTGTCATCAAAATCGTCCTCAGCTGGCACTTGACGGCCATTCCCTGGCTGGGCGAAGTCGGCGCCGCCTGGGCGACCAATGCCGATTTGGCCGTCGCTACGGCGCTCAATCTCTACTTTGCCCGTAAATACATCGCCTATCGCGTCCAGTGGGGCTACATTGGGAAACTCTTCCTGGCCGGCGCCGCCATGGCCGGCACGGCCTGGCTCGTCCACCACGCCCTGTTCGTCCTCTTCGGCAACGCCGTGGCCACCATCGCCGCTATCATGACCGCGGCCGTAGTCTACCTCATTGGCCTCATCGTCTTCCGGGCCCTCACGGTGGAAGATATCGAAAAGATTCCCGTCGTCGGGAAGAAAGTAAGCCGGCGTATACATTTGTAGGAAAGACGCAAACCGCCGTTGCTGCTTGTTCTGGCAGCCGTCTGTGCCCAATGGGGCAAAAAGAATCTGGCGCCCCTATGGCATCGCATACAGGCGATGGAAATGAAAAATCACTTTTTTACCAAAGCATAGCGGCGATTGCGACCATTTCCTATTGTTTTCAAGCGGCCTTGCTCCAGCAGGGTGTGTATCGTAGTCGTTGCTTTGCTGCGGGAAATTTTGAAATTTGTTTCTATGTCACGACGGGATACCGATTCGGCAGTAGCCATGTAGAAAAGTATTTTTTGTTCTAATGGTGTTAAATTGGACATAGCCGGGTTGGTGTAGTTCCGATTAGGTAAAATGATTTTAAAGGCATTATCTGTGGATATGATTTGTGGTTGAGGTGCAGATGGCTCAGTATAACTTTCCATAATTTTAGGGATACCTGTTCCGTAGGCCTCAATTAAATCCAAACGATAAAAAATGGCGGCTAATTTTTCATTCCTGCATTGGGAAATGCCTAATAAAATATCATTTAAGGTAAGGCCTTGAACGAGTCCGCCTAAAGAGACGAATTCGATGCGGTCTGTGAAAATATTGATTAATGTACTTCCGCTAAATGAGTATTCACGGTGGACCAGGGAATTCATCAAGGCTTCCCGTAAGGCTTCTTCAGGATAATCTCGTCGGTCGATTCGCTGTAACCCTGAAAAAGAAGCCGTTGTTTTATTGTTCAAGTTAATAAATTCATAAGCTTCATTCATTTGCTTTAAGAGGGATCCTGAGAATTCGCGACGGTCTTGGAATTCCTCTTTTTTGGTACCATTAAAGATAGCCGCTTTAATAGTATGCTGGCATTGATCGGAAAGCAAAAGTCCTAAATTGGTATATACGCCGTCTGAGGACTGGATTCCTAAGGTGATTTGCTGCTGAGTGCCGAACTTTATTTTTCGCTTTCGACATTCTTCTCCCATGGTATGGAACGTAAGCGACTGGTTTAGTGAGCGCATGGATTCAAAATGGGTGCCATCACTTTCTTTTATCATACGGCGGATAGCATCTTCTGATGCTGGGACAGCGGAAGTTCCTTGCCGGACAAATACCCCTTCTGGACGAATTCCTTTATTGACTAAGTAATAGGGGGCATGAGTACCTTTTTGCACTTGTACTACAATAATAGTTTTTTTATCTTTTTCCTGAAGGGAGTATTTGACGAATAGTGTAACATCGGGTTTGATTGCGTCACGGATCATATTTGAAACTTGTTGCATGGATTTATCTGCGTTGTCGACGCCTACAAAGGTTCCGTCATCGGCGATACCAATGTAGATAGTACCGCCATTACTGTTGGCAAAAGCAATTACCTCTTTTTTTATGACATCTGTTACGGATTCTTTGAATTCTATGGTGTCACTTTCTCTTAACGTCATTATTTGCTGGCCACCTTTCCTGAGTTAATATATTTTATACCTTTTATTCTACCATATTCTGCTATAATCTGCTAATAAAAGGTAGAATATGCAGATTATGAAACATAACCCGCTAGAGAGATTTCATAACATCCTATTCGAGTATAATAACAGGTTTTTACGAGCCACGAGCCACGAACCACTAGCCACGACAC
>CABQJB010000090.1 GCA_902464195.1 uncultured Megasphaera sp. | reverse complement strand
CCTCTCCTGACAGGAGAGCCGGGCCGCCCTTTGGGCGGCCCCTACGAACCACGAACTACGAGCCACGAATCCCTCAGGAGGTGATTTCATGTATTATTTCGATAATGCGGCGACGACGGCGCAGAAGCCGGAGGCTGTCGCCCAGGCCGTCTATGACGTCCTGTCATCGGGGACGATCGGCAATCCGTCCCGCGGGGCCCACGGCTATGCCCTGAAGGCCTATGGTATCGTCCTGCAGGCGAAAGACGATGTGAAGGCCTTGTTCCACTGCGGTCCGGAGTATGACGTCGCCTTTACCCATAATTCGACGGCAGCCCTGAATATGGTCCTCAAAGGACTCATCCATCCCGGCGACGGCGTCCTGACGACGTCGTGGGAGCACAATGCCGTCCTGCGGCCGCTCTACCAGCTGGAAGCCCAAGGCGTATCCCTGGCCGTCATCGCCAGTGACAGCCCCAGCGGCGCCTTGCAGTATGATGCGATGGAAGCGCTGCTGACACCGCAGACGAAGTGGGTTGTCTGCAACCACGCGTCGAACGTGACCGGCAATGTCCTCGATTTGAATCGCATCAAGGATTTTTGCCAGCGCCACCATCTGGGACTCATCGTCGATGTGTCCCAGACGGCCGGTGCCATCGACGTCGACTTATCCGATGGCATCGTCACAGCGGCCTGCTTTACAGGCCATAAATCGCTTTACGGGCCAGGCGGGACGGGCGGCATCGTCATCCGCCGCGATGCGGCCGTGATGCCGTACCTAACTGGCGGCGACGGTGTCCATTCCTTCGAGCGGGAGCAGCCGTCGGCTGTTCCCGGTGTCTTTGAAGCGGGTACGGCCAATGTAGCGGGCATTGCCGGTCTCGACGCCGGGATAAAGCAGCTCCTGGATGGCGGCGTCGCCGCTGTGGCTGCTCATCAGGAAGAACTGGCCCGGATTTTCGTCCCAGCTGTCCAGGCTATCCCGGGCATCTGCCTGTATGGCGACTTTTCCGGGCCCCGTGTCGGCGTCTACAGCCTCAATATCGGCAATGCAGAGTCGGCTGTCGTCAGCGACATCCTCTGGCAGACGTACCAGATGGCGACGCGACCGGCCTACCACTGTGCGCCCCTCATCCATCAGGCTCTGGGGACAGCCGTCCAGGGGGCTGTGCGCTTTTCCTTTTCCCAGTTCACCACGGCGGACGACGTCCGGGCCGCTGTCCAGGCCTTGCAGGACATGGCGGCGATGTAAGATTTTTTGGCAATCCATCGGGAAAACTTGACTGCTTTGGTATAGTAATATATAATGGATATAGTTATAAAAGACAAATAGTCAAAAGAAAGGTGGAATTTCTCATGGAATATAAATTTACAGCCGATAATTTTCAGCAGGAAGTATTGAACAGCAGCCAGCCGGTCATGGTCGACTTTTTCGCTAACTGGTGCGGTCCCTGCCAGATGATGGGGCCGGTCATCGCCAATTTGGCCGAAGAATATGCCGGCAAAATTAAGATAGGTAAGATCAATGTCGACGAAAATCCGGGCGTAGCCCAGGCCTATGAAGTCGCCACGATCCCGAACCTGGTCTTCTTCAAAGACGGGAAAGTGGTCAACCGCGTCATCGGCGTCGTCCCGGACAATGTATTGAAAGAAAAATTAGACGCTTTGCTCAAATAAGCAGTTGGCGCCGGAGGAGGATTTTCATGAAAAATTATTCCTATATGACCCAGGGGACTTGTTCCCGTCAGATTACATTCAGCCTGGAAGACGGCAAACTGCATAACGTCCACTTCGTGGGCGGCTGTCCCGGTAATACCCTGGCTCTCAGCAAGTTGTTAGAAGATACCGATGCCGCCCGGGCCGTAAAACTCTTGAAAGGGAATCCCTGTGGTGACCGCGGGACCTCCTGTGCCGATCAGCTGGCCATCGCCGTCGAACAGGCCCTGAAACAAGGTGCCTGATGGCAGGGGCAGTCTATGGTGTCGTCCTGGTGCCGTCGACGCGACAGGCCATGGAAGGCGAAAAGCTGGCAAAAGCAGCCGGCCTGGCCGTGCGCATCATTCCGACGCCGGGGAAGCTCGACGCGTCATGCGGTTTTTCCCTGCGCTATGAACTGGCCGATGAAGCGGCCCTGACAGCCCTCCTTGACGAGAAGGGGCTGCCATGGGCCGCTTTATATCATGCCTGCCGCCAGGGCCTGGCCGTTACGTATACTAAAATCAGAGAAGAGTGATATTATGGCCAGACATATCGTCATCGGCACAGCCGGCCATGTCGATCATGGCAAGACGACGCTGGTCCGGGCCCTGACCGGGATCGATACGGATACGACAGCGGAAGAAAAGAAACGGGGATTGACGATCAACCTGGGTTTTGCCTGGCTCGACCTGCCCGATGGTACGCGGGCGGGTATCGTCGATGTACCGGGTCATGAAAAGTTCATAAAGAATATGGTAGCCGGCCTGCCGGGCCTCAATCTGGTCCTGCTCGTCGTCGATGCCAATGAAGGGGTCATGCCGCAGACGAAAGAACATCTCGACATTTTGACCCTTCTTGGCGTGCATAAATTCATCATCGTCGTCACCAAGGCCGATACTGTCGACGACATGCTGCTGGGCCTGACCTTGCAGGATATCCGCCAGAACCTGGCCGATACGGCAGCCGAAGGGGCACCGGTCGTCGTCACCGATGCCGTCAGCGGCCGCGGCCTGACGGAACTGGTCGATGAAATCCAAGCTATGGCAGCGACCCTGCCTAGAGAAACAGCCCAGGGGATGGGGCGCCTCAACGTCGACCGGTCGTTCTCCATCAAGGGCTTTGGGACCATCGTTACGGGGACCCTCATCGATGGCCCCATGATGAGTGGCCGCGAAGTCTGGCTCTATCCCGGCGGCCGGCGCCTGCGGATCCGCAATATGCAGGTCCACGAGCAGGATGTCCTGCGGGCAGACCCGCCGCAGCGGACGGCACTTAATCTGGCAGGTATTTCCTGTGGTGCCATCCATCGCGGCGACGTCCTCTGTACGGCGCCGGATTTTGCAGCGACGCGGATGGTCGATGTCAAAGTGACCTGCCTGGCCGATGCACAACCCCTCTTTTTATGGCAGCGCATGCGCCTACTCGTCGGAACGCGGGAAGTCATGGCCCGAATCGTGCCTTTAGGGGCCGAACAGATTGCGCCGGGGACGGAAGGCTTTTTGCAGTTGCGCCTGGAGCAGGATGAAATCTATGTCAAAGCTGGGGACCGTTTCATCTTGCGGACCTTTTCGCCCATGCATACCGTAGCCGGCGGGGAAATTCTCGACGCCCATCCTCAGAAGCACCGCCGCTTCAAAGACGACGTCGTGATGGGCCTGGAAGCCCGTGATGCCGGCCTGACGGACGACGTCGTCGCCGGTTTCCTGCGTCTGCGCCAGGTCCCCTTTACCCAGGCTGACGTCATTGCCGGGGCGACGGACCTGCCTATGGACAAGGTGGAGCTGTCCCTGGACCATTTGCGGCAAAGCGGGACTGTCCGCCGGACCCGCCAGGGCTACATCCACGGCGACGTCTATAAAGCCTGGCAGGCCAAGGCCCTGCAAGTCCTCCTGGCCTATCATAGAGAGAAACCGCTTCAGCCGGGGATTCCCCAGCCGGCCTTCCGCAGCCGCCTGCACCTCGATGAAAACGATGGTACGGCCCTGCTGCGGCTGCTGACGGCTGGCGGCGTCTGCCGCCTGTCACGTCAGTGTGTAGCGGCGAAACAATTCCGCATCACTTTTTCTCCGTCTCAGCGGAAATTACAGTCGGCTATCGAGAAGAAGCTGGATCACAGCGGCTATGTGCCCGTCCCGGTCCGCGATGTCCTGGCTTTGGGCCGGGAAGCGCAGGCCGTCGCCGATGCCCTCAACGGCAAGAGCCTCGTCTTTCTATCGCCTGATTTCATCTTGTCAAAGCGCTATATGATGAAAGCTGCAGAAAAAATCTGCCAGTATCTCCAGACGGGGCACCTGCTGACGCTGGGCGATTTCCGTGATGCCCTGGGAATCAGCCGTCAGCAGGCCCTGCTCATCCTGGAATATATGGACCGCTGCGGCATTACCCGCCGCACCGGCGACGGCCGCCTGGCCGGGCCGGCGGCCCGGAAATATGAAGCCAAAGGGGAGAATGACCATGAATGAAGAACGACAGCAGCTGCTCCGCCAGCTGCCCGATGTAGACCATTTACTGCAACGGCCGGTACTGCGGGACTGGCAGGCGCGGAAATCGCGCCAGGCTGTCCGAAATGCTGTCCGAGCCGTACTGGATGAACGGCGCCAGGCCATCTTGGCCGGGCAGTGGGATCAGCCTTTTTCCGGCGATGCCTTCGACCAGGCCGTCGTCTCCCGCCTGCAGGCAGAAGAAACGGGCCATCTGCGCCGGGTCATCAATGCCACCGGGACGGTCCTGCATACGAACCTGGGCCGTGCCATTTTCAGTCCGGACCTGGCCCGTCACATTGCCGGTCTGGCCTGCCATTACAGCAATTTGGAATATGACCTGGCTTCCGGCAAGCGGGGGTCGCGCTATGACCATGTCCGGGAACTCCTCTGTGAATTGACCGGTGCCGAAGATGCCATCGTCGTCAATAACAATGCTGCTGCCGTCCTCTTGACTCTGGCCAGCATGGTCACTGGCCGGGAAGTCGTCGTGTCGCGGGGGGAACTCGTTGAAATCGGCGGCTCCTTCCGGATTCCCGACGTCATCGAACAGAGCGGCGGCCGTATCCGCGAAGTCGGTACGACCAACAAGACCCATCTGGCTGACTATGAACGGGCCATCGGCGAAGATACGGCGGCCCTCATGAAAGTCCACACCAGTAATTACCGCATCATCGGCTTTACAGAGAGCGTCCCGGCTTCGGACCTGGCCCGCCTGGCCCATGACCACGGCCTGCCCTGTATCAACGATGTAGGCAGCGGTTTGTTCGTCGATTTGGCCGAATGGGGACTGCCCCATGAACCGACGGTCCGTGAAGTGCTGGACGCTGGCTGCGATATCGTGACCTTTAGCGGTGACAAGCTCCTGGGCGGCCCACAGGCGGGTATCATCGTCGGCAAAGCCGCTTATTTGGAAGCTATGAAACACCATCCCCTGCTGCGGGCCCTGCGTGTCGATAAGATGACCCTGGCCGGTTTGCAAGGGACCTTGCAGGCCTATCGAGATGGTACGGGTATCCGTGATATCCCGACCCTGCGCTGCCTGGCCCAGACGGAGAAAGAGACGCGGGAACGGGCGGAACGGTTGCGGCAGATCCTGCATACAGATGACCTGCCGGCCTGCGTCTCCCTGCGCCGCGTAGATGACTGCGTCGGCGGCGGTGCCTGTCCCGATGCCGTCCTGCCGGGATGGGCCCTGATTATTGAAGCCGATGACATAACCCCTGAAGAAATGGAACGACGCCTGCGCCAGGCCGACATCCCCATCATCGCCCGCGTCCAGTACAACGCCGTCGTCCTGTCCTTGCGCACCATCGGTGACGACGAGTTCCAGGACGTCACCCGCATCGTGCGGGCGGCTTTGGGAGTTTGAGCGTCACGTGGAGGTTTCTGCCATCATGTATGAGCGGGCCGTTCTTTATAGTTTGTAGTACGGAGTTTGTAGTTTGTAGAAGAGGGTTTTGAATTAAAAAAACTTCACTACAAACTGCAAACTTAATACTCAAAAAGGCGCTGTCTTCATATGACAGCGCCTTTTTACATTTCCTACCGCGGGGATGATTGGCCGATGATTTCTTTTCCTTCTACGAACTGGACCGTAGGATTCGGTTTTTTCTTTTCGATGAGGTCGACCATGAGGTGCAGACAGTGCTGGCCGATTTCACCCATGGGGATGTCGACGCGGGACAGGGATGGGATGGCGTAATCGTTGAGCTGCGCCATGTTGATCCCGATGGTGAAGACTTCTACGTCCTGCGGAATCGAGATGCCCAGTTCATGGCAGGCGTAGAGCATACCGTGAGCCAGGACGTCGGATTCACAGAACATAGCCCGGGGCATCCGTTTTTCTTCGTAGAGCTTTTTCGTAGCTTCTACGGCGCTCGATGACGACGTATCGCAGAGGATGATGTTTTCTTCCGGAACGGTGTGGCCGGCCTTGGCGAAGGTGTCGAGGAAGCCCTGCATCCACGTGCGCATGATCGGGAACGATGTGTCATGGGTCAGGACGCCGGCGTCAAAAATCCCTTTGTCCAGGAAGTGACGGGCGACGTTGCAGCCAATCGTATAGTTGTCCATGGTGACGCTGCTGTATTTATCCGATTCCCGGTTAAAGAGGACGACAGGACAAGGGATATGGATGGAATTGAGGTAGTCCATATCCTTATTGGACATATTAGCGATGATGATGCCGTTGAAAAATTCATTCTGCATGGCTTCGAGCTGTTTCTGCAGCTGGTCGACCTTGTAAGGGACGACGGTCAGATGAATGGCTTTGTCCTGTTTCATGATTTCTTCCTGGATACCAAGGGTGATGCGGGCCAGGTAATTGATACGGAAGTCCGTTGCCCAGTAGAAGGCAATGGCATAACTGTCCTTTTTAGCCGACCGCAGTTTTTTTGCCGACTGGTTGGGGACGTAATTCAGGTCTTGTGCAATTTTGTATATACGCTGTTGTGTTTCCTGCGAGATTTTCCGTTCCCGGCCTTTGCCGTTCAAGACAATGGAAACGGTGGCGATGGAAACGCCAGCAGCTTTGGCAATGTCTTTAATTGTGGACACGATGGCCACCTCCACTCTACTTTTATTTTGACATAAATTAAACGTTTTTTCAAGGAAATCCGTGTTACAGGATGAACAAATATTCATTTTTAGTGTCATTCGCGAATCATTGGCAATCATGGTAAAATAGAATCGATTCAGATGAGAAAAGAGGGAAGGTATGACTGTGAGTTATGAAAATTACCGGCGTCAGGCCCTGCACCAGATCGACAATCTGGCCAAGCCGCCGGGCAGCCTGGGCCTTTTGGAAAAGCAGGCGAAACAGATTTTATTGGCCTGGGGGACCTTTCGCCGCGAACTGCGGCCGAAGCACATCATCTTTGCTGCCGACAACGGCATCGTCCGGGCCGGTGTCGTCGCGCAGCTGTCGGATATCACGTATATGCAGAGCTGCCACATGGTACAGGGGACGTCGGCCGTGACCTGCTTCTGCCGCAGCCAGGATATCCCTTATGAAGTCGTCGATGTCGGTATCGATAGTGACGATGCCGTCGGCCTGGACCGCAAGATTTCCAGGGGGACGAAGAATTTCGCCGTCGAACCGGCTATGAGCCGGGAAGAGCTGGCACAAGCCATGGCGACGGGGCGCGAGCGGGTGCAGGCAGCGGCCAAAGAAGGCATCAATCTCCTCTCTTTTGGGGAAATGGGCATCGGCAACACGACGACATCTGCCGCCGTCCTCACGGCGCTGTCGCCGAAAAAGATGTCCTGGCTGACCGGCTTCGGTTCGGCCCGGGGCAATTATAAGCTGCTTTTCCACAAGCGCCGCGTTATTGCCGAAGCTATTAAGCGCTATGAAAATCAGCTGGTGACGCCGGCTGACGCCCTGCGCTGTGTCGGCGGCTTTGATTTGGCCGCACTCTGCGGGGCCATGCTGGCCTGTGCTGATGAAAGGATTCCCTTTTATATCGACGGATTCATTACGGCGACGGCCCTGGCCTGTGCTATCGCCATGAACCCGGCTGTCCGCGATTATGCCCTGCCGTCCCATATTTCCCGGGAGCCCGGCATGGCCCAGGCCCTGCGCCTGTGCGGTATCGACGAATATGACGTGCCCATCCAGGCCGGCCTTTCATTGGGCGAAGGGACAGGGGCCGTCTTGGGCGTCATTCTCATGAAGACTATGATGTATGCCGTATGGCACATGGCTACCCTGGACGGCATCAATCAGGAAGCCCAGGACCGTCATGACAACCGCAAAGGAGATGAAACGCATGGATGAAGAAACAAGAAAAAAAGCCCGGGCCATCTTTGAGCGCCTGGGACTGACGGAAGAACAAGCAGTTGAACTCTTTTATAAACGGACCATTGCGGCAGGGAAAATGCCCTTTGCCGCAGCCGAACCGGAAACCAAGAAAATCAAGAAAAAACGCATGAACGAACGCTTCGCCGAATGGGATGCTTTTTGACGGACCGCAGAAGCTCAATTCGTGCAGTCATCTTCGCTTGTCTTTGCCGGCCTGACTGCGTCGAAAAGCCTCGACAGAGCCCCGCTATGCCTGCGTTTTTCTCCTTGCCAGCCCGGCAAATCCGGTGCGAATCTGACCGCGTCATTGAGCTCCTGCGGTCCTTGGGGCAGGTAAGTAGAAGCCAAGAAGTCGATGGCCGTAGACGTATCGCGTCATTGAGCTCCTGCGGTCCATTGTGGCTAGGAGGCACCACCCCGCCTTGCATATGGTGCCATATCGAACAACGCCTTACGCAAAAGCCCTGTAGGGGCGCCCACGTGGGGCGCCCGCCTCTACGAGCCACGAGCCACGAACCACTCCTTGACAGATGGGGGATTTAGGCTTATAC
>CABQJB010000089.1 GCA_902464195.1 uncultured Megasphaera sp. | reverse complement strand
AAGCCGCGGATGACATTCGATTGCGTCAAGTACATCTGGGATTCACCTCCTCTGTCATCTACCATTATACCCTAGCCGAGGTGAAAAGGCTAAGACAGAAAAGACATAGGGTGGATTTCGCAGGCATCGAACCTGCGAAATCCATCGCCATTCATCCCCTACCTAAGAGGAAGGAGTCTTCTGGCGAAACTGGGATAAAAAGGACTGGCGCAGGAAGGGTTCAACTTCGTGCGCCAGTCCCTTTTTTATCGCAGCCCGCCAGGACGGGCTGATTTGTCCTTATTTTTCCAGCATGGTAATGAGGGTCTGGGCTAAAGCGATATCGCTGGCCGGGTTCTGGCCGGTGACGACTTCGCGGTCGCGGACGACGTTGCTCTGGAAGAGGTTTCCTTCATCCATGTGGGCACCGGCGATTTGCAGGGCCTGTTCGACATGGAACGGCATAGCTCCTCCGTGGACTTCACCGGGCCATTCTTCGGCATCGGAGAAGGCCGTCATACGATAGCCCTTATAGATCCAGTCGGAAGCGGCTTTCTGGGCTGCCGGGAAATCGTCGCCGACTAAGGCTTTGCGGTACGCAGCGGCGTCTGGCAGGGCGGCCAGAGCGGCAACCGGGCCGTGGCAGATGAAGGCCGTCGGCTTGTTCTTGGCGTGGAAATCGCGCAGGGCTGTGCCGAGCTGCGGGTCCTGCATGAGGTCCGTCATGGGGGCGTGGCCGCCGGGAACAAAGAGGGCCTGGTAGTTGTCCAGATGTTTTACGGCTTCTTTCAGGGAAATGACGGGCAGGTTGTTGACGAACTGGACGGCCTTGGCACGGGCGGCATCGTCGTTATTGAAGAATTTCTTGTCATTCGAGCTGGCATCCATGAGCGGTTTTTTTTCCGCTCGGCGTGGCCAGGACGATGCGGTAGTTATGGTCTGCCAGATATTCTGACGGTACGGCCAGTTCGTTGAGGTAAAAACCGACATCGCGCTGCGACTTATCTTTCATTTCCATCTTGGCCTGACTGGAAGCGACGACAAGAATCGTCCCTTTTGGGGCTGTCGAAGCTGCCGGGACCTCTGGCGATTGAGCCGAAGCCGCTCCGCCCAGGGTAAACATACAAAGCATAGCGAGTACGAATCTTTTCATTTTCATTTTAAGTTCCTCCTTTGTTTTTCCTGAGAATTATTATAAAATAATTGAGAGAAAAAGATAAGTATGCACTTTTTAGTAAACTAGTTCCTAAAAGATAGTATGGGAGGTTTTATTTATGAATGATGAAAAAGTGAAAATGTTCCACTGTCCCGTAGAAGCGACACTGAGCCTCATCGGCGGCAAGTATAAATGTATCATCCTCTATCATCTGGCAGAAGAGGGGGTCCTGCGCTTTTCAGAATTGCGCCGCCTCATCCCGCAGGCAACGCCGAAAATGCTGACCCAGCAGTTGCGCGAACTGGAAGCGGTCGGCATCATCCACCGCACAGTCTATCCTGTCGTGCCGCCTAAGACCGAGTACAGCGTAACAGAATACGGCCGGACCCTGGCTCCCATCATGAAGGCCATGTGCGAATGGGGCGAAGCCCACCTGGCTGACCATATTCTGCCCAAGGAGGGGGAATGAGGTGAGTTCCATGAATCTGACGATATTAGGGACGGGGAATGCAACCGTAACCCATTGCTATAATACTTGTTTCGTCCTCGATGAAGGCGGTCAGTACCTGCTCGTCGATGGCGGCGGTGGGAACGGCCTCCTGCAGCAGCTGGAAAAGGTCCGGCTGCGCTGGCAGGATATGCGGACGGTCTTCGTTACGCACAAGCATATGGATCATATTCTGGGCATCCTCTGGCTCATGCGCATGATGTGCCAGTCCTGGCGGCGCGGGACCTATGATGGCGAAGCCGTCATCTACGGTCACGAGGAAGTCATTTCCCTGCTGCGCACGATGGGACAAGCCCTGCTGTCCTCGAAGGACGGCGCTTTCCTCGATGACCGCCTGCATCTCGTCACGGTGGCTGATGGGGAGACGTGTCAGCTCATCGGCCACGATGTGACCTTTTTCGATATCCGTTCGACCAAGGCCAAACAGTTCGGATTTTCTTTGGAACTCGCCGATGGCAGACTGACCTGCTGTGGCGATGAACCGTATCAGCCCTGGGAAGAAGCCTATGTCCGGGATAGTAAATGGCTCCTTCATGAAGCCTTCTGCCTCGATGCCGAAGCCGATATCTTCCATCCTTACGAAAAACATCATTCCACTGTCAAAGACGCCTGTGAAACGGCAGCCCGACTGGACGTACAGAATCTGATCCTCTACCACACCGAAGACAAGGACCTGGCCCATCGCCGTGAGCGCTATCATGACGAAGGCCGTCGGTATTACACGGGGAACCTGTACATTCCGGAAGACCTGGACGTCATTCAGAATCTATAAAGAAATTTAAAACCATTCACTAAAGACTACAAACTGCAAACTCAAAAAGGGGCTGCCGCACGTGCGACAGCCCCTTTTCATTGTACAACGTATCTGATTCTGTTAGAATAGATTAAGGCCATAGCCTTGAAAGGATTGGCGATTATGGGAAAGAATGTCATAGATAAGGGGGAATGTGATGAAGTTCCATCTTCCAAATCAAGTTTTTCAGGATATTACGGCATTTGCCAAAAAACACGACATTGAACAGGTCGTCCTATTTGGGTCCCGGGCCAGGGGAACGCATACGGAACGCAGTGACGTGGACATCGCCGTCCGTGGCGGCGATTTTGACGGTTTTTATTGGGACATCAAGGAAAATGTTGATTCGCTGCTGATGTTCGACGTCGTCAATCTGGACGAGCGCATTTCCCAGGAGTTAGCGGAAGAATTGGCTAAAGAAGGAGTCATCATTTATGAAAAAAATGGATAATTTTTTGAATTGTTTGGATGTCCTGAAACAAGCCGACTTTTCATTAGCAGCAGAGAATGAAATTTACCGGACGGGAATCGTCGGCCAATTCAATTTGACCTTTGAACTGGCCTGGAAAGCTTTACAACAGGTTTTACGCGTTCATGGGGTCCAGGAAGCCGAAACAGGTTCTCCGCGAGAAATCTTGCAGTTAGGATATAAGGTCGGTTTCATTGAAGATGCATCTGTTTGGCTGTTGATGCTGAAAAAAAGGAACTTATCGGGCCATCTTTATAATGAAGCTGAAATTGATGAACTGTTGATTCTCATTCGGGATAAATTCATTCCTGCTTTTGGGCAGCTTGGGAAAACGTTGCAGCAAAAATTAGCAGAAGTTGAAGAAGATCATTAAGGGATAGAGTAAGGAGACAGGGTAAAATGATACGTTTTAACAATGACTATAATCATGGTGCTCATGCCAGCATATTGCAGGCTTTGAATCAGACGAACGATACGCAGTACGGCGGCTATGGCGTCGATGACTGGTGTGACAAGGCGGAAAAGCTGATTTTGGAATTGGCCCAGTGTCCGCAAGGGAAGGTCTACTTTTTCCCGGGAGCGACGCAGGTCAATTTCATCACCATTTCAGCCCTCCTCGGTTCCTGTGACAGCGTCATCTGTGCCGACACGGGTCATATCAACTGCCATGAATGTGCGTCCATTGAAAATACAGGCCACAAAATCGTTGCCCTGCCCCATCATGACGGCAAGATTACGGCGGACCAGATCGAAGGGGAAGTGCAGGCTTACTATAATTCCGGCGAAGCCGAATACCTGACGCGGCCGTCGCTGGTCTATATCTCTTTTACGACGGAGTATGGCACACTCTATACAAAGGCTGAACTGACGGCTATTTCGGAAGTCTGCCGCAAGTATCACATGTATCTTTTCGTCGACGGCGCCCGCATGGGTTATGGCCTGGGGGCTGACGGGAATGACCTGACGTTGACTGATTTCGGCCGCCTGACCGACGTCTTTTATATCGGCGGTACGAAATGCGGGGCCTTCTTTGGTGAAGCCCTCGTCTTGACAGACGCCGGGATAGACCACCGCTTCAAGGCCCATATGAAACAGTTTGGCGCCGTCCTGGCCAAAGGCTGGATCTTAGGGCTCCAGTTCTATACGCTGCTCCACGACGGGACGTATTTTGTCATTACGAAACGGGCCGATGAATATGCCGTCCGTATCCGCCAGGCCTTCCGGCAGAAAGGAATAGAAGAACTCGTCGTCAGCCCGACGAACCAGCAGTTCATCATCCTCTCGAGAGCCCAGGCCCAGGTGTTGGAAAGCAAATACATCTTTGAAGCCATGGGACCTGTCGACGACGACCACGTCTGCGTCCGCGTCTGCACGTCATGGAGCACGAAAGCCGAAGAAGTCGAACAGCTCGTAGCCGATATTTTGAATCTGTAGGGGCTTGCACGTGGCAAGCCCGTTCCAGCATATGAGCTATTTTCCAGCTCGGAGAGCGCGTCCCCAATACCCAAGCGGGTCGCCCACGTGGCGACCCCTACAGTAAAAACGAATCACTAGCCACTCATAGCTAGTGATTCGTTTTTACTTATACTTCACGGCCTGGGCTTTGGCCAGCTGGTCGCAGCGTTCGTTAAGCTCGACGCCGACGTGGCCTTTGACCCAGTGGAAGGTGACGTCATGGGCGGCATAGAGCTTGTCCAGCTCGACCCAGTAGGCCTGGTTGAGGACGGGCTGGCCGTCGGCTTTCTTCCAGCCCTGGCGCTTCCAGCCGGCGACCCATTTGGTGATGCCGTTCTTGAGGTACTGGCTGTCTGTGTATAAGGCGACTTTCGTGCCTTCCGGAGCGAAGCGCAGGGCCATGATGGCCGCCAGGAGTTCCATGCGGTTGTTCGTCGTCGACGGATTGCCGTCGGATAGTTCCGTCACTTCGCCAGTAGCGACGTTGCAGGCGACGACAGCCCAGCCACCGGGGCCATCGGGGTTGCGCAGGCAGGAACCGTCCGTATAGATGACGAAATCCTGTTCTTCGTCGGGCCGCAGAGGCTGGGACGGCGCCGCGGCTTTGGCCGTCTGTCGGGATTTCCTCGGGGCGGCTGTTTTTTTGACAGCCGGCGACGTTTCTTCGCCGTTGAGCCATTTCCAGGCTTCTGTCGCGTCAGTGAAGCTCTTGAAGCGGGCTCCCGGGAAGCCGTCCACTTGTTTCTGACAGTCTGCCCAGGACAGGAACAGACCGGTCGTGCGGCCGCGCCGCACGGCATATATTTTCTTTTGCATAAGACACCTCGTTTTTATAGTAAAATCATACTGTATTCTAACACAAAAGGGAAAAAGAAAACAGGCGCGAACTATGACTTTCGCGCCTGTTTGGTATATAATATAAGCAAAAGATGCGGCAGGAGTTTTTACGATCGAGGTGGTTTTTATGCATATCCAACACGTGTATGCCATTTATTTCAGCCCCACTGGGAATACCAAGCGCATCGTCTGTCAAGGTGCTTCCGAAGCGGCGCGGCTCTTCCAGGTACCGTGCCGGGCTATTTCTTTGAACCTGCCTAAGGACCGGGAAAAGGTGCATACGTTTTCAGCTGGGGACTTGGTCATCGTCGGCGGTCCGACGTATGCCGGGAAACTGCCCAATAAGATTTTGCCGACATATCAGGAAAAAATCATTGGCAAGGGCGCCCTGGCCCTGGCTGTCGTGACTTATGGCAACCGGTCTTTCGATAATTCCCTGGCTGAGCTCTGTGCGACACTCGACGGCAACGGCTTCCGGACCGTCGCAGCCGGGGCTTTCGTCGGGACCCATGCATTTTCCAATGTCCTGGCTCCTAACCGGCCCGATAAGGACGACCTGGCCCTCATGGTCCGTCTGACGGACATGGCCGTATCGAAAATCCGCCAGACCGATGGCATGGTGCCGCATCTCGTCGTCGATGGCGATGCCCAGGCTCCATATTACGTGCCGAAAGGCGTCGACGGCCAGCCGGCCAAGTTCCTCAAAGCCAAGCCCAAGACTGACCTGGAAAAATGCGTATCCTGCGGCCTCTGCGCCCGCCAGTGTCCTATGGGTTCCATCGATCCGGACCAGCCGTCCGTCGTCACCGGCATCTGCATCAAGTGCCAGCGCTGCGTGCGCAACTGCCCGCATGGCGCCAAGTATTTCGATGATCCGGCTTTTTTATCCCATGTTACGATGTTAGAGACGACCTATCAGGGTCGTGCTGACAATAAAATATTTATTTAGGAAGTGATTATCATGGATTTACAGGAAGTAAGGAACAAAGCACGCGAAAAAATGAAGGGCTGCCATGTTTGTCCCCAGTGCAATGGTAAGGCCTGTGTCGGCATGATTCCCGGCTTCGGCGGCCTGCGCACGGGACGGTCTTTTATGCGTAATGTCGAAGCGCTCCAGGAATACGGCCTGGTCATGCGCAGCATGTCTGGCGTCGACGACCCGGATACGGCTGTGACCCTTATGGGAAAAAAACTCAGTATGCCAGTCCTTCTGGCTCCGGTCGGCGGCATCGTCCTCAATGCCAAGGTCGACGGCGACCCGGCTGAAGTGGAACAGGAATATGACGAAGCCGTCACTCAGGCTGCCCTGGATGCAGGTACGCTGTGCTTTACCGGTGACAGCGGTGCCCCGTATATGTATTCATCCGGCATTGCATCTTGTAAGAAACGCCCGGGCATCGTCATCCCGACCATTAAGCCCCGCAGCAACGACCAGATCATCGAGAAAGCCCATCAGGCCGAAGAAGCCGGCGCTTTTGCCGTTGCCAGTGACATCGATGCGGCGACGCTGATTAACATGCGGATTTTCGGCCAGCCCGTCGGGCCGAAGAGTGCCAGTGACATTGCCGAAGTTGTCCAGGCCATCAAACTGCCCTTCATCGTCAAAGGCGTCATGTCAGCTGAAGAAGCCGTCTCCTGTGCCGAAGCCGGGGCCCAGGGCATCGTCGTCAGCAATCACGGTGGCCGCGTCCTCGACGGCATGGCCGGTACGGCCGATGTCCTGCCCGATATCGCTGCCGCTGTCAAAGGACGAATCACGATTTTCGTCGATGGCGGTATCCGTCACGGCGAAGATATCCTCAAGATGCTGGCCCTCGGTGCCGATGCCGTCCTCATCGGCAGACCGGCTGCCGTCGCTGCTGTCGGCGGTGGGGCTGAAGGGGTCAAACTCCTTCTGGATACACTGAAACGCCAGCTCATGGATGCCATGATGATCACCGGCGTCCGCGATTTGTCCCATGTCCCGGCGAACGTCGTGAGAAAATTATAGCGATTAGCCACGAATCACTGGCTACTGGCCACGAACCCCACATTGACAGCCTGCTTGTCTTGCCCGTATAATAGTACTATTGTCATTGTACTTGATAGGAGGTATCTTATGCACAGCATTTCCTATTTCTGGCACTTATCGCGCCTGATATACGGCCCCCGGAATTTCCAGGAAAATAAGCGGGCTGTCGTTTTTTTTGTCCGTGCCGTGTCCAACCGGGCTTTATTTGAAGAGCTCTACGATTTCTTTGATCATTATGAACCAATGAAAGGCTTCTTTGAACAGCACGACCCGGATTTCCAGGAAGTCATGACCCGCGTCTTCTTGTTCAAGAACTCGACCATGCGCCAGCGCCTCGATG
This sequence comes from uncultured Megasphaera sp., assembly GCA_902464195.1. Taxonomy (GTDB): domain Bacteria; phylum Bacillota; class Negativicutes; order Veillonellales; family Megasphaeraceae; genus Megasphaera. Next base: position 966 of record CABQJB010000089.1, on the reverse strand, counting down.
CCTTGAAGCATCATTTCACCATTTTGCGGACCTTCTTCTCCGACGACGTCATCCACGAACTCTACTGGGGGAACGGCTATACCCTGTGGACTTCGCCGGACGAATCACTGCCCCTGGAAGCGCGGCTCATCTTCGATACGGGCCAGCGCAAGGAAGGCTTCTTGTCGCTCTACCTCTATCACGAAGGCCAGATGATTTACCACTTCAATTTCCGTTTCGATTACAATGTCGACGGGACGCCGTCCATGTACATCGGTACCATCCAGGGCTCGAAGCACGGCCTGGAAACGACGAAAGTCCTGACCAAGAAACTCTTTGGCTACCGGCCGAAGAATTTCATCCTCTATCTCATGCGCATCTTCGTCCAAACTTTGGGCATCCATGACATATATGTCATCACGGACGAAGGCTTCTATACCAACAGTCATATGCTGCGCGGCAACCGCTCGAAAAAAACCAATTTCAATGAATTCTGGATTGGCGAAGGCGCTGCACCGGACGGCAAGGAACCGTGGTATTACCACCTGCCTATCGAAGAAAAACGGCGCAAATACGGCGAAATCAAGTCGCAGAAGCGCAATCTCTTCCGCAAGCGCTATCTTCTCATGGATACCATCATCCCGCCGTACATCGCTGCCATCAAGGGCCTGTTCCGCCAGGGCTTCGACCCGGTCCCGTCGGCCGTCGACGAAGCATCCATTACGGATAAACCGGCCGATTACGATCCCATCGAAGCACCGGTGAAATAGTGACTGATAATCCGCAGGCCGCAGTTCGCCGGCAGCCGGCCGCTTCGGACTTAGATGCCGCTTTGCGGCGACAAATTTAAAACCATCCGCTAACCACGAGCCACGAACCACTAGCCACTTAAAAAGGGGCTGTCGCACGAAGGTTTTTGCCATCATGCGAGGCCCCGTTTACTTTATAGTTTGTAGCACAGAGTTTGTAGTTTGCAGAGAAAACCTT
>CABQJB010000088.1 GCA_902464195.1 uncultured Megasphaera sp. | reverse complement strand
ACTTTAAATTATTTGACAACGATAAGAAATTCATGTATCATTAGCACTGCTTTTACAGCATTGATAATGAGAATATATAATCGTTACAAAAAGAGAAAGGAGACATGTACGTGAAAAAAAGACGATGCGCTTATGGGTCTTGATGGCCTTGGCCAGCACGACCTTATCCGGCATGAGCCTCTATGGGGCCGCTGCTTATGCCGATGATGCAATGCCCGTCTATGATTTAGGATCCGATGACGTTTACGATACTTATGAAGCACCGAAAGAGGAGGCTGCGCCGCCGCCGGAACCGAAGGCTGCAGAACCTGAACCGGAACCGGTGCCGGAAGAACAGCCGCCACAGACTTTTGCCGGCGGACAGGTATCGACGACGAGCCATATGGGGGCCTTAGGGGATAAGAAAATCCTCGACGTTCCCTTCAACGTCGTCGGCATCAGCTCCAAGACCATTGAAGACCAGCAGGCGGCGAACGTGTCCGACGTCACCTCCAACGACCCGTCGGTCAGTGACCAGACCCTGTCCGGGGCTTCCAGCGCCTGGAACATCCGCGGTTTCAAGACGACCCAGCAGGACGTCCAGTGGGATGGCATCTACGGCGTAGGCCCCCGTTTCTACAGCGGTGTCGAAGCCGTTGAACGGGTGGATATCATCAAGGGGCCGAGCGCACTCTTAGGCGGTCTTCCGCCGAATGGCACTGTCGGCGGCACGATCAACTTCGTCCCCAAGCGGGCTGAAGATACGCCGACCCGCGACTTGACTGTATCCCTCGGCTCGGGCGCACAGCTGACGGAACACCTCGATGTCGGCCAGCGCACGAAAGATGGGAAATACGGCGTCCGCGTCAACGTCCTCAACCGCGGCGGCGGCCATACGGTCAACGATGATGAACGGGAAAAGACGACCAGTGTCAATGTCGCCTTGGATACGAAAGGCGACCGCTACCGGGCTTCCCTCGACTTGGGCTATGTCTACGACCACATCGACAATCCCCAGTACCGCGTCACTTTTGGCTCGGATTTCCTGAAAAATGTCTCGTACATGCCTAAAGCTTATATACACTCGAAATTCGGCGCCCCCGGCACGTATCGGACGGTTGTCGAAAAATACGGCGTCTTCCACGGTGAATACGACCTCAACAAGGATTGGACGGCCTTTGCTGCCATCGGTCTGCGCGACACGTCCATGGACTACTTGTATAATACCTTCCAGCTCACCAATAAGAGCGGCAAGTCGACGGTAGCCTATAACTACAACAATCAGGTCAACAAAGCCGATACGGAAGAAATCGGCATCCGCGGCAAAGTGAAGACGGGGGACATCAGACACGAACTCGTCCTCAGTGCCGACCGCGTCCACTACACGCGCTACATGGCCAACCGCAAGATCAAGACGGCCCTCGGCAAGAATTACAGTTATACGACAAACTTCTATGACCCGCAGTTCCAGGGCTATCCGGCTCATGACAGCTGGGCTGAACCGAAGAACGATGAAACGACGCTGACCGGCGTGGCTCTGACGGACATTTTGTCGACGAAAGACGACGCTTGGCAGTTCATCATCGGCGGCCGTTTCCAGCGGGCTAAACTGGAAAACTTCAATAATACCGTCAGCTCGACGGCGAATAAGGCCAGCTCGTCAGATGAAACGGTCTTCTCGCCGTCGTACGGCATCGTCCACAAGATGGGCAAACACGCTTCCATCTATGCCAACTACATGCAGGGCCTGGAAGCCGGCGAAACCGTTACCGATACAAATGCAGCCAACTACGGTCAGTCCTTTGCCCCATATAAGACGAAGCAGTACGAAATCGGCACGAAGTTCGATTTCGGCAAGTACACGACGACCCTCAGCGCCTTCGATATCCGCGAACCGTCGCTCATCGAAAATGAATTGACGAAATACTACGAATTGACAGGTGAAGTCCGCCACCGCGGCATCGAATGGAACATCTTCGGCGAACCGAAGAAGGGGACCCGTATCCTCGGCGGCGTCGCCTACCTCGATGCCAAGTATACCAATTCCCAGGATGGCCAGTATAATGGCAACCAGGTCGCCGGCACGTCCCGCTGGACGGCTACGATGGGCCTGGAACAGGACATCAAGTCCGTACCGGGCCTGACCTTTACGACACGCATGATCTACAACAGCTCGGCCTATGCCAACGCCGCCAATACCCTGCGTGTCGCTCCCTGGACCCGCTGGGATGTAGGCGCCCGCTATTCCTTCAAGAGCGGCGGTACGCCCATGACGGTCCGCTTCGACGTCCTCAACGTCTTCAACCGCAATTACTGGCACGCCCTGGAAAATGCCGTATACCTCGGCCAGGCCCGGACGTACCTCTTGTCCTTCAATATTAAGTTGTAGGTGCGGCAGAAAGGAATGACACTATGCGTATTTCCCAGCCAGGCAGGGGCGGATACAGCCGCCACAGCAATGGCTTTGCCATTGCCCTGGCCTGTGTCCTGGCCGCTGTTTTAGCGGGCCTGTCCCTGCTGTTCCTGACTGTCGGCGCCCGGGATATTTCCATGCAGGCCATTTGCCAGTCTTTCACCACCTATGACCCAGATGATGCGGCGCAGCTGCTGGTCCGCACACTGCGCCTGCCGCGCCTGCTGGCCGCCTTGCTCTGCGGTGCCGGATTTGCTGTATCCGGCGCCCTCATGCAGGGTGTCACCAACAACCCCATGGCCAGTCCGTCCATCCTCGGCGTCAATGCTGGCGCCGGCCTGGGCCTGGCAGTGGCCATGATTTTCTTTCCCGATGCCGAATTGACAGGGACGATTTTTTTCTCCTTTGCTGGCGCTGCCGTGGCGACCTTTTTCATCATGGCCATGGCCTTCCGTGTCAGCGGTTCTTCTTCTAAAGTCTATCTGACCCTGGCCGGTGTGGCCATTGGGGCTATTTTTTCGGCCATTACCCAGGCTCTGGTCGTCTTCTTTGACGTCGCACAGGACGTCAGTTATTGGACGGCCGGCGGTATCAGCGGTATCCGCATGACCCAGATTGCCGCCGTTCTGCCCTGGGTCCTGGCCGGTTTTATATTGGCCCTGTTTATTTCTAAATCCGTGACCCTCCTGACCTTTGGCGAAGAAGTCGCCATCGGCCTGGGCGGCAAGATACTGCGCATCCGCGTCCTGGCAGGGATTACGGTACTGCTCCTCAGCGGAGCCGCCGTTGCCGTTGCCGGTCCAGTCGGCTTCATCGGTCTGGTGACGCCGCACATGGCCCGTTATCTCGTCGGCATCGACTATCGCAAGGTCGTTCCCATTGCGGCCCTGCTCGGGGCTATCCTGGTCGTCGTAGCTGATATGGCGGCCCGCCTCGTCTCGCCACCTTTTGAACTGCCTCTCGGTGCTGTAACGGCCCTCATCGGGGTACCCTTCTTCTTATATCTTGCCAACCGAAAGGGGATGAAGTGATGCGCTCCTATTCTTATGGCTTTTGTATCGCCGTCCTGGCTCTGCTGACGGCGGCGGTCTTCATCATCCACGTCGGTACGGGTTTTACATATTTTTCCTATGACCAGCTGATACGCATCCTCTTGGGCGGCGGGACGCCGGAAGAACGGCTGACGGTCTTCGATTTCCGCCTGGTCCGCTCCATCCTGGCCCTGCTGGTCGGCATGGGATTATCCCTGTCGGGGACGATTTTCCAGACCGTTTCCAAGAACGGCCTGGCCAGTCCCAGCCTGCTCGGCGTCAATGCCGGTGCCGGTTTTGCCGTCTTATTGCTCATCTATCGCCAGTCGGCGACAGAAGCCCTGCCCATTTGGGCCCTGCCCCTGGCTGCCATTGCCGGAGCTTCGCTGACGGCGCTCATCATCTACCGCCTGTCTTACCGGAAAGGGCGCAAGACGTCGATGTATACGCTCATCTTGAATGGCGTTTCTCTGGCCGCCGGCATCCATGCCCTGGAAATCGTCCTCATCGTCCGCCTGGATTCGACGAAATTCCATCAGGTCAACGCCTGGATCATCGGCAGTATCTTTGGCAACTCCTGGGGACACGTCGCCGTCCTCCTGCCTGTCGTCCTCGGTTTGGGCCTCTTTCTCTGGTTCCGCCACCGTGACCTGGATATCCTCAGCTTATCCGATGAAACGGCTATCGGCCTGGGCCTCGACCTCAACCGCAGCCGCTTTCTCTATCTCATGACGGCTGTCGTCCTGGCGGCCTGCTGTGTCGCCGTCGGCGGCAGTATCGCCTTCATCGGCCTCATCTGCCCGCACATCGCCCGGCGCCTGGTCGGCGTCCGCCACAGCCGGGTCCTTCCGGCTGCGGCTCTGCTGGGAGCGCTCCTGTTGTGTACGGCCGACTGGGTATCGCGGGTCATCATCGCGCCTGACGAGATGCTCGTCGGGACGATTGTAGCCCTCATCGGGGCCCCTTATTTCATGTATCTCTTTTTGAAGAAACCTGTGTAAAAGAAAGGACTATCTATGGAACTGGAAGCACGACATCTGTACGCCGGCTATGACGACAACGTCATCATCCGCGATTTGACGCTGCGCATCCCGGCCGGGAAGGTCACGGCCCTCATCGGGGCCAATGGCTGCGGCAAGTCGACGCTGCTCAAGACGATTTGCCGAATTCAGCCGCCTTTGAAGGGGCAGGTCCTGCTCGACGGCGTATCCGTCCACGAACAGGACAGCCGTCGCCTGGCTTCGTCCCTGGCTATTTTGCCGCAGAATCCCAGTGCCCCTGGCGGCCTGACCGTGCGGGAACTGGTCAGCTATGGCCGGGCGCCGCATCAGAAACACGCCTTTTCCGGCCTGACCCGGGAAGATGCTGACATCATCGACTGGGCCCTGGCCGAAACGGATATGACCGAATTCGCCAACCGTCCCATCGAGCAGTTATCCGGCGGCCAGCGGCAGCGGGCCTGGATTGCTATGGCCGTGGCCCAGCATACGGACATCTTGTTCCTCGACGAGCCGACGAGTTTCCTCGATATTTCCCATCAAATGGAAATCCTGACCCTCGTCCGCCGGCTGAACCAGAAATACGGCAAGACCATCGTCATGGTCATCCATGAGCTCAATGAAGCGGCCCGCTTTGCTGATTACATCATTGCCATGAAGAAGGGGGAAATCCGCTTTTCCGGTACGCCAGAGGAAACGATGACGAAAGAGATGTTGGACGACGTCTTTGGCGTCGAGTCTGAAATCCTGCAGGACCCGCGGACGAAGCGGCCTTTCTGCATCCCCTATGTCCGGGAAGGAGCGGCTCATGACGAGTAAAGCCAAGGTGAAAGGCCTTTGTGCCGGCCTGGGACTGCTGTTGGCAGCGTCCCTCCTCGGCGGCTGTGCTTCCTTGTCCTGGCAGAGTGTCGGCGGAGACCTGCCCGTGCTCGATCAGGAATCGATGCGTTCCGATACGCCTCAGGCCGTCGACCAGGAATTACAAAAGCGTTTCGCCAAGAAAGAGGCGGCGGCACAGGCTATGTTCAGCCACGATGGCGACGGCCGCCTGGTGCTGCATCATAAATACGGGACGACGGTCCTGCCGGATCAGCCCCAGCGGGTCGTCGTCATCGGCCTGGAAGACCCGATGGTAGCTTTAGGGGCGCCCATGGTGGCCGCTCATGACCGGCCCGATTCGTATCTTCACCAGGCCTTATCGGATCAGGGTGTCGACAATATCTACATCAATGACAGCACCAATACGATCAACCTGGAACAGGTCCAGGCCGAAAAGCCGGACCTCATCATCCTCCGCGATTCGTATGACCGCAATGCCTATGTGGCCCTGAGTAAAATCGCGCCCGTCGCCGCCTTCGACCTGCAAGATGCTGAAATGGCTCTTTTGGCCATGGCCATCACACTGGGACAGCCTGAGCGGGGAGCTGAACGGCTCCGCCAATATTATGACGTCGTCAAACAGGCCCGCCTGGCCATCAAATCGCGCATCGGCAACCGCAGTGTTGCCCTGGTGCGGGTCTTGAAGAAAGAAATCCGCCTCTATCCCTATCCGGGAAATGCCATCAATAAATTCATGTATGACCTGCTCAACCTCTATCCGCCGCCACTGGCCGTGGCCATGGGCGGCAGCAAGAACATGGCCCTGTCATTGGAAGCCATTCCCGACTTCCAGTGTGATTACATCCTGGTCAGCTGCGGCTACGGCATGAGCAGCGGTGAAAATAACAACGCCGCCCAGCGCCGCTACGAAAGCCTGCAGGCCGACCCCTTGTGGCAGCACGTACCGGCTGTCCGGGAAGGCCACGTCAAAGAAGTGGACAGCGTCGTCTGGAATTCCCACGGTATCATAGCCAAAGAAGCCGTCATCAAAGAACTCCGGGACTGGCTGGCCCCGTGAAGGGCGGGCTGCTAACCCCTAACCCCTAAAAAGCGTAAACGGGCGCCCCACGTGGGCGCCCCTACAGAAAAAGCGCTGTCTTCATGCGACAGCGCTTTTTTATTTTGTTATCATATCATCTGAGGCGAAGCCCGTGCGATTGGCGTAATCGCCTTCCAGGATTTGGACGGGGACGAAGCCGTTCTTGTCTTTGTCGCCGGTAATCTGGATACGCGTCGGCTTGGCAAAGACCAGTATCTTATCGGACCGGACGAGGGAGCGGATCGTTTCCATGTCGCGGTCGTGACTGGCTTTGAGGAAGGTGGGAATCGTCGTTTCGTCAGGGATGACGTAGGTCCCGCGCATCATGAGGTAGCGGCCGCTGTTCGAGGGCAGGCGCGTCTTTTCCTGCTGCGCTTCTTTTTCATCGTCGCTCAGTTCCGGGACGCCGCTGGCTGAATAGCGGGAGAAGTTGACATTGGTCTGTTCGGCTTCTCCATAGCGGTGGACGTAATAGATGGTGATGAACAGGCAGAAGATGACGAAGGGCAGGAAGAGCATCTTCGTGTAATACGTCAGTTTGGCGTATTTGGCTTCTTTTTCTTCCCGCGCTTCCCGTTCTTCCCGCGTCTCGACGACTTCTTCCGGCTGGCCCTGGAGGGCACCGGCCAGGATGGCCGACAAGGGGATACCGTAGCTGGAAATGGGATAGAGGTTTTCCAGCCAGCTCAGGCCGCAGATGCAGGCCATGGCCCGGCTCAGGGCATTGTCCATGTCGACGGGAATCTTCATGCGGTGCAGGATTGACGTCAGCGAGTCGTTGGCCAGGTTGGGCATGTACGTCGCGGCCAGGAACTTCAAATCCCGGATGTAGACATCCTTCAGGGGCAATTCCCGCCCGGATGCTTCATAGCTGGCCTTGATGGCAGGAAAGAGCCGTTCCGAACGGTAGGCGGAGAGGACGGCGTCTTTGAGGAGAAAGGCAATGTCTTCATCCCAGACGACGTCGAAAGGCTTGCTGTCGGCCAGCATGGCTTCCGTCAGGTTGTGCGCCTGGACCGGACCTTCCCTGGGCTTGATGAAATAGGAAATGCCGTGGACATTGCCGTCGCTGATCCAGGCCAGCGCCAGACGGCAGATACTGTTTAAGTTGTCGTTGGCCAGGTCCGCTGCGATGGCGATGGATGAATTGACCCTTCGCCGGCGCAGCGATTCCAGCGCCTTTTGTGTATTCGCATCCATGGCGGGTATCCTCCGTGAATCGAGTGGTTTTAACGGCCTCGCTGTTTATAGTAGGGGCGGAACGTGCGCCGTGGCCGCTTGGGCGTTTGTTTGAGCTTGAAGTAGTTGTGCTTGACTGTGCGGTTCTTTTCGTCTGTAAAGGTATTGACGTCGAAGAGTTTCAGCGATTCGATGAAGGGGACGAATTTCTTGTAGCCGAAATTGCGGACGTCGAAGTCGGAGAACTGCTTGCTCAGGAGATTTCCCAGGGTACCCGAGAAAATCCAGCCGTTGTCGTCGGAATTTTCTTCGGTCAGTTTGATGAGAGCCTGGCGGATAGTGGAGAAATCTTTCCCCGGTGTCTTGCCGTGGAGGGGCATCGTTTCCGGCGGTGTCAGCGGGCGGGCTGCCGGCGTTTCGCTGGCATGATTATCGGCTTCCGGCTTTTCGGCTTTAGTCTGCGGGCTGGTGTGGTCGGCCTGGGCTTCTTCATGGTCACTTCCTTCGTGATCGCTCGTTTCGTGTTCTTCCGCTTCTTCCCAAAGAACGTCGAGGTAGAGGAACTTGTTGCAGGCCGAGATGAAGGACCGGGGCGTCTTGCTTTCGCCCATACCGAGGACGTATTTCTGCGATTCCCGCAGGCGCGAGGCCAGGCGGGTGAAATCACTGTCTGACGAGACGATGCAGAAGCCGTCGAGGTTGCTCTGGTACAATAAGTCCATCGTGTCGATGATGAGGGCCGAGTCGGACGAATTCTTGCGGATTGTATTGCTGTACTGCTGAACGGGCTGGATGGCGTTATCTAAAATGGTGTTGCGCCACGACGCCATCTGGGGCGTCGTCCAGTTGCCGTAAATGCGTTTGTAGATGACATCGCCGAGATTATTCGCTTCAGATAAGATGACGTCGATGTATTTGCTGGAAATATTTTCGGCGTCGATGAGGACGGCGAGTTTCATTTCTTGATTCATAATTTGATTACCTCTGTTTATATTAC
>CABQJB010000087.1 GCA_902464195.1 uncultured Megasphaera sp. | reverse complement strand
ACGCGATATATCGGTTGGAAATGGTATCCCACGTGACGCCTTCGCCGTTGGCAGCGTTGATGATCTTGTCGTCGACGTCGGTGAAGTTCTGGATGTGCGTGACTTCATAACCCAAGTGTTCCAGATAGCGCTTGATGACGTCCCACGTGACGAAAGGACGGGCATTGCCCATGTGGGAATGATTGTACGGCGTGATGCCGCAGACATACATCTTGACCTGGCCCGGCGTGACGGGCACGAAGGTTTCTTTCTTGCGGGTCAATGTATTATATACTTTCAGTTCTCTCATACGGTAACCTCCCTGAAATTTGAACAAAAAGGCCACCATCCCCTATGACAGAGACGGTGGCCCGTGGTTCCACTCTGTTTTTACGGCAGTGCCGTAATCTTTACTGCGCAGTAACGGGCGCATCCGGACCGGATTACTCCTTTCACCCGGCCTGCTCACAAAGGCAGCATTGCAGTTTTATGACCTGGAAAGGCTCTCAGCCGTGACCCTTCCTCTCTGTCGGATGCCACTGCAACTCATTTTGATCATCGCAGATTCTTATTTGATACATATTATTAGTTAATATGTATGTATATAGTACCCAATAATCGGGCTCATGTCAAGCCCTTTATGCCAACGTTTCGTCCAGGCTGGCCAGGACTTTGTCGCTGCCCATGAGGGCAACTATGACGTTCAGGTCCGGCCCGTGCATGACGCCGGTGATGGCGACGCGGATAGGCATGTAGACGAACTTACCCTTGACCTTGAGGCCCTTCTGGATTTTCTTGAACAAGGGCTGTACCGTATCGGGCGTGACGTCGTCGAGGGCAGCCAGTTCGTCGCGGAACATCTGAAGGACGGACGGAGCCGTTTCTTCTTTGAGGACCGCTGCGGTTTCTTCATTTTCCGGCGCATAGTCGTCGGTGAAGAAGACCTTAGCAGCGTCGACGATCTGAGCGCCGTACTGGACGTGTTCGCGCATGGCGGCGCAGATGGCTTTCAGCCAGGCAGCTTCCTTTTCGTCCGGGTTTTCGCTGGCATAGCCGGCCTTCTGGAGGTGCGGCAGGCAGACGGCGTAGAGCTGGTCTTCATCGAGCTGCTTCATGTAATGGAAGTTGATCCAGTTGAGCTTTTCGATGTCGAAGACGGCCGGGTTCTTGGCGACGCGGTCGAGGGTGAACTGTTCGATGAGTTCGTCGCGGCTGAAGATTTCCTGATCGCCTTCCGGCGTCCAGCCAAGGAGGGCCAGGAAGTTGACCAGCGCGTCCGGCAGATAACCCATGTCGCGGTACTGCTGGACTGACGTAGCGCCATGGCGCTTGCTCATCTTCTTCTTGTCGGCGCCGAGGATGAGCGATACGTGAGCGAACTGCGGGGCTTCAAAGCCCAGGGCCTTGTAGATGACCAGCTGGCGCGGCGTGTTGGACAAGTGTTCTTCCGCACGGATGACATGGGTGATGTGCATGAGGGCATCGTCGAGGACGACGCAGTAGTTATAGACCGGGATACCGTCGGATTTGACGATGACGAAGTCGCCGACGTTGTTGGAGTCGAAGGATACATGGCCGCGGACGAGGTCGTCCAGTTCGATGGTTTCGTTCTTCGGCGTCTTGATGCGGATGACGTGGGGACGGCCTTCCTTGAGGTACTGTTCGACCGTTTCCTTGGGCAGGTCGGCGCATTTGCCGGAGTAGACCGGCGTTTCGCCTTTAGCCAGCTGAGCCTGTTTTTCTGCTTCCAGTTCTTCCGGCGTGCAGAAGCAGTAGTAAGCTTTGCCTTCGGCCAAGAGCTTTTCCGTATATTTCTGATAAATGCCCAGGCGTTCGGTCTGGCGGTACGGGCCATCGGGACCGCCGACGTCGATGCCTTCATCCCAGGTGATGCCCAGCCATTTCAGGGCTTCCTTGATGTTTTCTTCCGATTCCGACGTCGAACGCTTGCGGTCCGTATCTTCGATGCGGACGACGAACTTACCGTGGTTGTGCTTGGCAACGAGGTAGTTGAACAGTGCCGAACGGGCACCGCCGATGTGGAACGGGCCTGTCGGGCTCGGAGCAAAACGAACGCGTACTTCCTGTGACATAAAAAATTCCTCCTAAAAACTATATATATGTATTATTGATAGCTAAGGACCATGGCTGCCGCCTGGGCGGCCATGCCTTCTTCCCGGCCGACGAATCCCAGTTTCTCTGTCGTCGTCGCCTTGACGGAGACAGCGGCCTTGGGGATACGCAGGGCCTCGGCAATGTTAGCGATCATCTGCGGCACATAGGGCTTGATCTTAGGCCGTTGTGCCAATAAGGTCACGTCGAGGTTGACGATGCGGCAGCATTTCTCCCGCAGCAGGTGGCGGACCTTTTCCAGGAGGACCAGGCTGGAAATATCCTTGAAGGCCTGGTCCGTATCGGGAAAATACGTCCCGATGTCGCGGAGCCCGGCGGCTCCCAGCAGGGCGTCCATGATGGCGTGGATGACGACGTCGGCATCGGAATGGCCATCGAGGCCCCGTTCAAAGGGAATCTCGACGCCGCCCAGGACCAGGCGCCGCCCTTCTTTCAGGCGGTGGACGTCATAGCCCGTACCGATGCGCTGGACTTCCTTCCCTTTCATGTACAGGGACAAGATGGGGATGTCGTCGCGCGTCGTCACCTTGCGGTTCTTCTCGCTCCCTTCGAGGATGACCACAGGCACGCCCAGGGCTTCGACGAGGGATGCATCATCCGTCGCCTGGATGCCCTCGGTCCGGGCGTGCTCATGGGCTTCCATGAGCAGGTCGCGGTGAAAGATCTGCGGCGTCTGGGCGGCGACCAGGCGGCTGCGGTTCAGCGTATGGAGCCGGCCGTCGTCGCCGCGGACCTTGACCGTATCCTTGAGGGGGATGCCATAAATAGCAGCCCTGGCCGTTTCCATCATGGCCGCACCCTGGTCATACCAGTCCGGGCCGGCAAAAGGCCGGGCACCGTCGTGGACCATGACCACATCTGTATCGCGGCTGACAGCCATGAGGCCATTGTAGACCGAATCTTCCCGTTCGGCGCCGCCCAGGGCGTAACGCACGGGCTGGATGGGATGGAGGTCATCGACGAGGCGGCGGATTTCCTTCTCATCGACGCGGGAATGGACGATGACCACTTCACTGACCGACCGGGCCGCAAAGATGTGGCGCAGGGTATGGGTCAGGACGGGCTCGCCGCACAAGGGATAGAAGAGCTTGTTCCGCTCGTAGCCGAAGCGGCTCCCTGTGCCGGCCGCTACGACGATGACAGATACTTTCACACATTTCACCTACTCATTAGCAATCTTGACGAATATCATGCGCCCAGCCGACGTCTGCAGGACAGACGTCACCGTAACGGGCACGGTAGAACCGATATATTTCTGGCCATCTTCGACGACGATCATCGTGCCGTCATCGAGATAGGCCACGCCCTGGTTCTCTTCCTTGCCGGCCTTGACGATGAGGACGTTCATGTGTTCCCCAGGGATGCGGGCCGGTTTCAGGGCATTGGCCAAATCGTTGATGTTGAGGACGGCCACGCCCTGGAGGGCGGCTACTTTATTGAGGTTATAGTCGTTGGTGACGACTTTGGCATTGATTTTACGGCCCAGGCGGACGAGTTTGGAATCGACGCCCTGGACATCGTCGAAATCGTCGTTGATGATGCGGACTTCGACGTAATTATCTTCCTGCATCTGTTTCAGGATATCCAGGCCGCGGCGGCCCTTATTGCGCTTCAACAGGTCCGATGAATCGGCGATGAGCTGCAATTCTTCCAGGACGAAGACCGGCACCAGCAGCGGCCCTTCGAGAAAACCGGTACTGCAGATTTCGGCGATGCGGCCGTCGATGATGGCGCTTGTATCGAGGAGCTTGCCGGAAAATTCCATGTCCTTATGCTTGCTGCCGTGGTCCTTGCCGGACTTGCCCAGGCGCAGATTGCCTGCCAGGGCGATGATCTCGCTCTTCTTGCGGATGGCAATGCTCATGCCGGCGTAGCCAAAGACGATGCTGAAGACGATAGGCCCGTAGGCCCCGATAATCGGCAGGCGGGCAAACGCTAGGCCAATTAAATTCGCAATGATAAGTCCAAAAAGCAACCCCAGCGTCCCGACGATGATGTCCTGGCTCTCGAAATCATTCAGGCCCGATTCGATGCGGTGAATCGCCGCCCAGATGAGGCGCAGCACGAACGGCGAAATCCCATAGCCCACTAGGGCACCGACGATGATGCCGATGATATAGGCTACGATAGTGATGATGGTCGTACCAAAAATACTGCCGTGGAAAAATTCCCCTTCGATTTCGGCACTGATGAAGGGCGTCGTAATCACCTGGTCGGCAATCATGACGAAGATGACGGCCATGATCAAGACGATGACACCTTTCATGATGTTATCGGCCACATTGCGGCCATTGAACTTCTTCGATTTCGGTCCCTCATGGCCCGATTCATATTTATCTTCCATAGAGTAAAAAAACACCTCCCCTTTGTATATACTTCTATAACTATACTAGTTTACCACATTTCCCGTCAATGTACCACAGGTGGCGTGTAAAGTTTTTGTGGAGGCCTGTCTATAACACCTTGCATTAGTAAATCGTAAATTAGTAAGTTACGATTTACTAATTTACGATTTACTAAACAATGACTCACTCACACAGATACCGATAGAGCTTATCCTCAACAGGCTTGTCCAAGAGGAACTGGAAATTGACGATAGGCAGCTGCTGCCCTTTGCCATCGGCAATCGTCGTTTCGACAGGATCGCCTAATACCGTCAAATCTCCCATGTAATAGAAGTCAGAGCCTTCGGCATCGCTCTTTTTCACGAACAGCAGTTTCCGCGTGTGCTCATTGCGAATGGCTGGAATCTGCGACGACGTCAGGCGAATCCGGGCCCGCGTCATCCAGCTGAACTGCTGTGGCGAGACGAACTGGTCTTCGTACTTCGTATTGGCCGAAATGTCGTCGCGCTTTTCGTAGGTGACGAAAATAGGACATGTGGCGTCGACAATCTGATAGCCATTGAGCGTGCCTTCACGGTTCGTTTCATAATTAAGAATGCGCGACACGTCTTTGCGGGAATAGCGGCCATAGCGGACAAAGCCCTGAATGATTTCCGGTTCATCGTGAACGTAGAGGCTTTCAAAACGATACGTTCCATAGTCGAGGATATCACGAACATAGCGCTGAAATTCTTCATTTTCTTTCAAATCGTTCCAATAAGGCGTCGCTACATAAGCATGATTTTCAAAGGAAATGAGCGGCTGACTGCCGTACTTTTTTTGGGCCGTTTTAGTGAAAAATTGCAAATCCAGCAGGCGGGCCACGCTTTCCATCGTTTCCGCAGACGGAAGAAAATGGTATGTTTCACTCATTTCCTTAGCCAGGGCCGCCGTAGACCAAGAATCTTCGGTCAGCAAATGGCGCAAGACCAGCAATTCTTCTATGCGCTTGCCATTGGCCAGTTCCAGGCTCATCATCTTCAGCACAGCCCGATGCGATGCATTCAGCGTCGAGTTATAAGGTTCCATATATTGAACAAACTCAAAAAAAGAGTCCTTCTTAGCGACAAACAAGGCCGGATCCTTGTCGCCAAAGCGGACAAAATCCATCATCATGGGCTGACGGCCCAAGCGGTAAGCCATATTACGGTACGATTCTTTCAAAGCCCGCAGATCTGCCAAAGCACTTTTGGCATCAATGGCCGCGTAAATCCGTTCTTTCGCTATGTCATCAAAATGAACCGACGTCGGCCCCGGCAGAAAATTGACCTGCATGAGGCGGCGGACGAAGTCTTTATCGTAGGTCCGGTCGCCAAACAGGGCAATGGGAAGCAAAAAGTTATTTTCATAGTTGCCAATAAAATCGAGCACTTCCAAATAGCGCTTATGCGGATATTTGCGCAGTCCCCGGCCTAACTGCTGAACAAAAACGATAGCCGACGTCGTCGGCCGCAACATAATGACCTGATTGACCTGGGGAATGTCGACGCCTTCATTGAAAATATCACAAGTGAAAATGTAATCGAGATACTGCGGGTCTTCGGCCGCTTTCGCCTCTAAATGACGAATCGCTTCACTCCGTTCGCTTTCGCGCGACGCACCCGTCAAGGCGACGGCCCGTTTCCCATGCTGGCGAAAGGCTTCAGCCAAGGCCTGGGCTTCGTCTACATTGCGGCAAAAGACGAGGCCTTTGATGCGGTCGGCATCACTGCCATATAAGTCAGCGTAATATAATATATGTTTTACACGTTCTTCACAAGTCAAAAGGGCAAAATCACTCATGTCATCTACCACTTTGCCATCGACGGTGATTTCACTGATGCCGTGGTAGTGAAACGGAACGAGCATGTTTTCTTCCAAGGCGTCGTGCAAGCGGATTTCATAGGCAATATGATGATGGAACAAGGCATAAATATCGAAGTCGTCGGAGCGTTCCGGCGTCGCCGTCATGCCTAACAGAAATTTTGGCCGAAAATAGCCAATGACCTTTTGGTACGTCGCAGCTCCGCCATGATGTACTTCGTCGATGACAATATAGTCAAAAGCATCGGGCGCAAAGGTATGGAGAATTTCATCCTGGGCCAAGGTCTGAATGGTCGCAAAAATATAGGGCTTGTCCATTTCTTTATCGTGCCCTGTCAGCAGCCCCGTATCAGCGGGATTAATGCCAATTCGGACATAGCTGTCCCGTGCACTTTTGACGATGAGCTCCCGATGGACGACAAAGAGAAACCGCCGGGGATGCGTTTTTAAGACGTCAAAGGCCGATAAATAGGTTTTCCCCGTCCCAGTCGCTGAAATGAGCAGCCCCCGGTCCTGGCCGTCGTCGCGCAGTTTTTGAATCCCAGCTAAAGCCGCTTTTTGCATGGCATTCGGCTGGATTTTATGAAAAGGAACATACACGGACTGCCGTTTCGGTTTATTGTGCGTGTACACAGACTCATAAGCCTGAATCCACGCTTCGTCCACGACTTCCGCCGTATCCCACAAGGCATCAAATTCTTCCTTCGTCTGCCGGATGAGCGAGCCGTTTTCTGCCGATGTAAAGAACACATTCCATTCCTGATTGTGCGTCAAGGCGTTGGCCGTCATGTTACTGCTGCCAATGACCATGGTATAATTTTCCGGCCCTGCCTGGGGACGGTGAAAGAGATAGCCTTTGGCATGAAAAGCCCGTTCTTCCGTTACCATGCGCAATTCGACATTGGGAAACTTCAGCAATTCCCGCAATGCACCGGGTTCCGTAAAGTTCAAATACTGAGAGGCTAAAATCTTCCCCGTCGCCGTCCGGTTCTGAATAAGCGCATCCTTCAGACAGGCAATCCCGCTTTTCGTCAAAAAGGCAACGGAAAACAAGAAGGAATCACAAACGTATAACTGCGACAAAATCGTATCGAGAACCTTGCGCTTTTTCTCTTTGTTATTAGTCAGAATTTTAGGAACATACCGTTGGTCCGCTTCCACCGTATAATCAATGAAACCTTCGCGCAAACACTGCTCCAAAGCCCCATATTCCCCCATGGCTGTCGCCTACTTTCCAGAAAGCTTTTTCATGATAGGCACATCTGCCGGCGCCCAATCCAGTGTCGGCATGTCTTCGGGAGCCATCCATTTCGCATCGACGTGTTCTTTGCGGACAAAGTCTGGCTTATCCAAATGACAGTAAAAGGCATACATAGTCATGGAAAAATCAGGATAGTCATGATGGACCGTCATGTACAAATCCGATTCTTTGACAGATACATGGACATCCATTTCTTCCCGCAGTTCCCGTTCAATGGCCGTATGCTTGGCTTCACCCGGTTCAATCTTGCCACCGGGAAACTCGTATTTGAAACTGACATAGTCAAATTTTCCCTGGCCCCGTTCCATACAAAGAATTTTTCCATTATATTCCAAAATCGCAGCTACCACTTCTAAATGTTTCATCAAAATTCCCCTTTTCTGCATTGTTTTCTCTATTGTATCACATCCGAATCGCTCCGTATATTTTTACCATTTTTGTATGTATACCCAATCATTTTCATTTTGAATATATCGTAGATATGGTTTTAATTCTGATGCCTCTGTAGAGGACACCAATCTATACTTCTCTCTTAACCATTGGCTATTAGGCAATTTCTTTTCCACAACACAAAACAGGCTGTCATTCAGTTCGTCATATACCAAATACTTTACAGAATCATCTTCCCCACCTTTGACGACAAAAACATGATCTTGAAATTTATATTTTTCACCATGGTACATGAGCGTAATTTCAGGAATCAAGGCCGCTGTAGTTTCTAAGTCAACCACTTTACCAGTGTTAAAAACTTGTATATTATTTTTGTCTACCATATACACTGTTCCAACTTCAGGTTCTTTATACCCTATAACCATATAATAGATAGAATGTCCGACCGCATCCCCCCTACTAAAACCTGTCATTATACGTGCATAGGCTGTGGCCGAATATCACAGCGGGCCGCCCAGCCACGGCTGTCCGTTTTGGCAGCCGTCCTGCGCCTTCCGTTGGTCGGCACCTGACGGGCCAAAAAGGCTTGGGACGGCCCTACGCACAAGGCCGCTGGCCGTGTATTTTTTGCAATCTGCGGTCTGCGTTTATTTTTTCATCGCCTGTCTGCGATACCGTAGGGGACGGCCAAAGCCCTTCTGCCTGTCTGGGTTC
>CABQJB010000086.1 GCA_902464195.1 uncultured Megasphaera sp. | reverse complement strand
TCGTAGGGGCGACCACGTGGGGCGCCCGCTATCGTTTTTCACGATGTTTGTTGAACCCATAGGCCGTTGATCGCAGGTCGTTCGTCGTAGGCCGTTGATCGTAGGGGCGACCACGTGGGGCGCCCGCTATCGTTTTTCACGATGTTTGTTGAAACCATAGGCCATTCATCAAACGATGAACGATACGTAAAAGGAATAACGCGCTGCTCTCGAAAAGAAGGGAGTAGCGCGTTTTTTGTCGAATACGTATAGTAAAGGAATGTTGAAAAGGATGTGATTTTGTGTATATTACTTACATGCGTATTCAAAATTACCGGAACCTGCAAGACGTCGAAATGACTTTTCACGAAAGGGCCAACTATATCGTCGGTGAAAACGCCATCGGCAAGAGCGGCCTCTTGCGCCTCATTTCCTACATGAGTGCCGGCCGCAATGTCGAAGAAGACGACTACGCCGACGTGACCCGGCCCATCGTCATCACTCTGGACCTGCACCTCTTGCACAATGAGCAGGAATATTTTGCCGACACGCCGGGCGAGCATCGTCAGAGCCTGCGCGTCCGCATGGAAATGCGCGTCAGCGACATGTATCCCCATCTCTACGATGACAACAGCGGCGAAGAACTGCCGTTAGAGCTCATCCGCCGCCTGCGCTACGTGTCCTATTCGGCGGCCATGCCGGAAGAACAGCGCGTGCCGCCGCGCATTTACCGCGCCCTGGAACAGAAGCTCTCCCAATGGAGCGAAGCCCACTGGGACGGCCTGTCGGAAGAAGCCAAGGCCTTCATCCATCACGAAGTCGCCGTCGGCAGCCTGGACTCGTCATATTTCATCAACATCTTCCTCTTGTCCCGCATGCTCTGCCGCATGGACCGGCCCAGGGCGGACAATATGAAATTCATTTCCCTGGCGGCCCTGTGTGTCATCACCCAGGTCTACATGATGTCCATCAGCCGCGCTGTACCGTTGGAACACAACGTCATCGTCGACGCAGAGGGCAAGCGCTATCTGCCGCTGGTCATTTCCATCGATGAACCGGAAATGCACCTCCACCCATACATGCAGCGGTCGGTCCTGCATTATTACCAGCAGCTCCTGAATAACGAAGACCCCCAGTTCTGTGCGCTCCTCAAGGACCTTTTCAACCTCGATGGCCTGCGGGGGCAATTATTCGTCGTCACCCACTCGACAGATTCACTCATCGACGACTACCGCCACATCATCCGCCTGTACCGCAACAAGCAGGGCATGGTCAAAGCAGCCTGCGGGGCCAGCTTCCATTTCAGCGAAGAAATCGAGAAACACCTGATCATGCACTTCCCGGAAGTCAAGGAAGCCCTCTATTCGCGGAGCGTCCTCATCGTCGAAGGGGAGACGGAATACGGCTGTTTCCAGCACTTCGCCAAGACCCTGGACCTGCCTTTCGACTATTACGGCATCTGCCTCATCAATGCCCGCGGCGAAAGTTCCATCTCCAAGATCAAGAAACTCCTGGAATACTTCAAGATTCCCGTCGTCGCCCTCTATGACGCCGACGTCAAGGGCAGCCACAAAGGCGAACGGGGCGTCTACTTCACCAACGAAATCTGCTTTGAAATGGACCTGGCCAAGACCATGATCGACCACGGCCAGCGCCGCGACCTGGACCGCATCATCAACACAGCCTGCGGCGAACACGCCCGGGCCACGACGGACATGATCAAGAAAGCCTGCCGCAAACTGGACGTCAACTTCCACGATTACCCGGCCCGCCTCCTGTGGCACGTCAACCCGCGCAATAAAAAGGCATTGTACATCTATTATTTCGCCTGGCTCTACAGCAACAAAGGCGTCATCCTCGGCCGCCTCATCGGCCAGTCCCTGAAAAAGGAAGACATCCCGCCGGCCTTCGTCCAAGCCATCGAAGCCGCCGGCCAGCTGGCCAAAGTAACCAAAGCTGTGTAAACGCGGACCGTCAGGCCCCTATTCTATTTTCTCTTTCCAGCAGAGGAAGATTTCGACGGCCAGGGCGGCGAACCAGATGTTGCGGGCTAGGACGTTGATGATGCAGTACCAGCCGGATTTCCCCAGGTCGTGGTAGCGCCGTATCATGTAGGAAAAGTCGACGGGGATGAGGAGCAGGGCGATGAGGCACGAGGCGATGGTGTATTCCAGGGCCTGCGGTCCGCCTTGCGAGGCCAGGTGCTGGAGCCAGATGATGAGGCAGATGGGCAGGATGCTGAACAGGCGGAAGTGGAGATAGCGTTTGCGGCTGACTTTGCCTTTGAAGTCTAAATGGTTGTGGATGAGTACGCGAATAGGCGCGTCTTCGGCTATGATCAAGAGAAGGACCTCCTTTGAATATAAGGGATTTTTCTCTACTATAGCACGAAAGACGCGCCTATTTCGATAGGGACGGGCAAAGTGGCCATGGCTGTCACGAAATGCCGGAAAAGTCAAAATCCTCCGGCTGCTGCCGCTTTCTTGAGGAGCGCCACGTTGTCCGTATCGTATTCGATTTGTTCCGACCAGCGGCGTACCGCTTCGGGCAGGTCGCCGGTAGCGGCGGCTATGAGGGCGATGAAGTCCGTGCTGCGTCCGGCATAGGTGGCCAGGAAGTCTGACGGGACGTCGGCAAAGGTTTCCAGCTGGCGGTAGAAGATGTAATCGTATATGCGCTGATAGCGTCCGGCCATCCCGGTGTTCTCGGGGAGAGCTGCAGAACCAGCTAAATTCGCTGTCTGTGCCTGTAAGGCTTTCAGCTGGGCCGTCCAGGCAGCATCAATCGGCTCGGTACGGCTCAAGACGGCCAGGAGGCGTTCGTAGTCCTTTTCCGCTGTGGCCGGTTCATATGCAAGTCCTTGGCGGGGAAGGGGATAGTCCAGCCATTTCAGCAGCTGGGCCAGGCTGCCGATGGAGCGGCCTGTTTCGCTGTCGCAGAAGGTGAGCGGCCCCGTTCCGCTGAGAAGTAGTTCACACGCCGCCTCACAGCAGAGGCCGACGCCGCCGAGTTCGATGGCCTGGCCGCTGCCGTTTTCGACGACCTGGAAGAAGCGCGGATGGAGGGCGCAGATATCGCAGAGGATATCGTCCCCGGCCTGGCGGATGAGCTGGCACAGGCCGTCTGGGCGGAGAAAGGGGCAGTTCCCTTCCGCCGTGAGACAGAAATGCCAGCCGTCCGGCCCTTCGGCGATATGCTGGCGGATGGTTTCGCCTAGGGGACCGTCGAGCTGCTGGTAGTAGTCGGCCGTCGCGTCGTCGATGTCGATGTCCCAGCCCCGGCAGCACGTGTGCTGGCAGGCACCGGCTTTACAGCCAAAGCGCTCGTAGAAATCAGGAAGGATCATGATTAGAATTCATACGTCGTCCCCGGGTCGACGACCTGGACGGGGATGTTGTATTTCGTTTCTGTGAGCTTCTTATATTCCTGCGGGTCTGCTTCGATGATCGGCCAGGTCTTGTAATGGACGGGGATGACGAAGCGCGGCTGGACCCAGAGGGCGGCCAGGGCGGCGTCATCCATGCCCATCGTGAAGTTGTCGCCGATAGGTAGGATAGCGCAGTCGATTTGTCCGAAACGGTCGAGGATTTTCATGTCTGAGAAGAGGCCCGTATCGCCGGCATAGTAGATGCGTTTGCCGCCGAATTCGACGATAACACCGCAGGCCAGCCCTCCGGCAATGCCAGACCCGTGAAAGGCCAGGGTCAGCCGTACTTTGCCAAAGGGGAAATCCGCACTGCCGCCGACATGCATGGCATGGGCCTTACAGCCTGCTTCGCCCGCTTTGCCGGCTACTTCGGCGGTGCTGATGACCGTCGCGTCATTGGCTTTGGCAATGGCTTCGGTGTCGCCGTAGTGGTCGCCGTGGCAGTGGGTGACGATAATATACTGGCAGGCAATGTCTGTCGGACAGACCTGGGTCCAGGGATTGTCCGTAATGAACGGGTCAAAAAGAATCGTCGTCACGTCATCGGAAAGTGTGAATGCGGAATGACCGTAGTATGTGAATTTCATAATAGCCTCTGCTCCTTAAAGACGAATTAGTCTTTTTCTGTACTGTTCAAACTCCATTTCTTCCATTCTTCGAACCAGCTCTTGACGTGTTCCTGCGGGAGGGAGCCACAGAAGGTGTTCTTCAGGGTCTGACGGAGTTCGCCTTCTTTTTCACCTAAAGGATAGACGTCCTTGTATTCGTCATAGACGTTCCAGAAGTCGCGCATGTGCAGGTTGGCGTAGGTTTCGCCGTAAATCTTGTAGCACGTGCCGCAGAGGGTGATGAAGACGGCTTCGTCGTTGTGCTGGTTGGCATCGTCGAGGCCGCAGCAGCGTGTATACAGTTTGATTTTGCTGCCGAAGAGCTGACGCAGGTAATCGTAGACGTCAGAAACCATCTGGGGCTGCAGCTGCAGCAGCTTACAGCCGGGAGCGAAATACATGGGGTACTGGGCAATGTTATCAAAGTTATCCATAATAATTGACACCTCTTTCTAAAATCAACAGAAACTTTACATTTCTATTAAATAATAACTATTATTTATAAGTATATCATAAAAAGGTCGGAAACGCAATGTTCCTCTTGTACTTCCTGCATAAATCCTGTACAATATCCATTGGAGAGTGATATAAGTATGCATATCGTAATGGTAGAGCCGGAAATCCCCGGCAATACGGGCAATGTCGCCCGTTTATGCGCAGCCAATCATATTACGCTGCATTTGGTCAAGCCTCTGGGCTTTTCCATCGATGACAAGCATTTAAAACGGGCCGGTCTCGATTACTGGTCGCTCGTCGATGTCCAGATCCATGAGAATTTTCAGGAAGTCCTGGACAAATACAAAGATCATCGCTTTTTTTATTTGACAACGAAGTCGGAACAGTGTTATGCCGATATCCAATTCCAATACGATGATATGCTCGTATTCGGTAAGGAAACGAAAGGCCTTCCGGAAGACCTCCTGAAAGCCAATCCGGAACGCTGCTTCCGCGTACCGATGGTCGAACAGGCGCGCAGCCTGAACTTGTCGAATACCGTCGCTATCGTATCGTATGAAGCGATGCGCCAGCTCGGCTTCCCGGGCATGGCCAAGAGCGGCATCGGTATAAAGAATCTTTAGCATTACAGAAATGATGAGGTGTAGAACGTGGAAATTTACGATAAAGCCCATGAGTTAGAGGCAGCTATCAAAGAATGTCAGGAATATAAGGACCTCGTCGCTGCCGGTCAGGAACTGGCCAAAGACGAAAAGACCAAGCATCTGGTCCGCGATTTCCTCATGCTCCAGGCCCAGCTGGCCTATGCCCAGTCCATGGGGGACAAACCGATCCGCAAGAAGATCGACCATCTCAACCAGATGGCAGAATTCATTAAAAACAATCAGACCGCTGTGGAATATTTAAACCATTATAATAAATGGCAGTCCATGGCTGGCGAAGTGTTCCAGATTATTCAAAATGCAATGGCAGAAGGAATGAGCATCCTTGATCAATAAATATGCACTGACGACTTTCGTCTCCGAATTAAGTAACTCCGTTCCCATGGAACGGATCCTGCTGGACGAACCGATGAGCGAACACACGACCTTTGCCGTCGGCGGTCCGGCCGATGTCCTGATCCTGCCGGAATCGGTCAAGGAAATGTCGCTGGCCATCCGGGCAGCCCGGCGGCTGGACCTGCCGGTCACCGTCCTCGGCGGCGGCTCGAACGTCCTCGTCCGCGACGGGGGTATCCGCGGCGTCGTCATCCAGTTGAACACGATGACCAAAGTATTGGCCTGCCACGACCGGAAAATCATGGCCAGTGCAGGATATATGCTGAAGGACGTCTGTCAATTTGCCCAGGAAAACAGCCTGACCGGCATCGAATTCGCCTGCGGCATACCCGGTACCTTAGGCGGTGCCGTCTTCATGAACGCCGGTGCCTATGACGGGGAAATGAGCCACGTCGTATCGCGGGTCCGCACGGTCAACAGTACGGGCGGCGTCCATACGTATGATGCACCGAACCTGGGCTTTTCTTATCGCCAGAGCCGCTTCCAGAAATCCCAGGAATTCGTCGTCGAAGTCGAATTGACCCTGCGAAGCGGCGACCCCAAGGAAATCCAGGCCCGCATGGATGACCTCATGAACCGCCGCCGCAGCAAGCAGCCTTTGGAAATGCACAGTGCCGGCAGTACCTTCAAACGGCCGCCGGGATACTATGCCGGGACCCTCATCGACCAGACGGGCCTCAAAGGCCTCTCCTGCGGCGATGCCCAGGTCTCGATGAAACACGCCGGCTTCGTCGTCAACACGGGCCACGCATCGGCCCGGGATGTCCTCAACGTCATCCACGAAGTCCAGAAACGCGTCGAAAAGGCCCACGGTGTCCACCTGGAACCGGAAGTCCGCATCATCGGCGAAGACTAAAAATTTAATCCATCTGCTAGTATGGATTTTGTAGGGGCCGCCCGTGGGCGGTCCGTTAGGGATTTGGGTGATTCTTCTAGCAAACTGGCTGGGAAATCGTACATATTCTGGAGCGGGCGCCCCGCGTGGCGCCCCTACAGAAAAAGGGGCTGTCTTTATAGGACAGCTCCTTTTTTCTCTCTTGCAATATGCGAAGGACCTAAAAGAGCGGCGAACTGCCAACTGCGGTCTGCGAACGGCCTCGTGTCCATATTGTTTTCTCATGGTAATCATGATATGATGGTATTGAAAAGTACGTGATACGATTTACCGAATCTACCGGAGAAAGCAGGGATAGTTATGGATAAAAGGGCTATGTGGAACAAAATGATCAGCATCATCAAACAGGATGTGACGCCGGCGACGGGCTGTACGGAACCGATTGCCCTGGCTTATGCGGCGGCGACGGCGGCTCGGGAATTGGGCGAAGCCGTGCGCTTCGTCGATGCCCGCGTGTCGGCGAATCTCATGAAGAATGGCATGGGCGTCACCGTACCGGGCACGGGGACGCCGGGCCTCTATATTGCCGCTGCCGTCGGCGCCCTCGGCGGGGATGCCGGAGCGGGCTTGCAGGTCCTGAAAGCCTTGACGCCAGACGTCGTCGCTTTGGGCAAACAGTACGTCGCCGATGGCAAAATCACCGTGTCCGTCCGGGAGGATACGACGCATGTCCTCTATGCCGAAGCCGTCGTCTATGGTGAAAACCACCGCGTCCGCGTGGTCATCACTGACGACCATACGAATATCGTCTTGGTTGAAAAAGATGGTAAAGTCCTCTTGGACCAGCGGACGGAAGCGGGGAGCGGGGAAGACCCGAAAATCGCTTTTCTCCATACGCTGACCCTGGCGGATATCGTCGATTTTGCCGAACACGTGCCGTTGTCTGCCATCGCCTTCCTGCAGGAGGCGGAACGGCTCAACGACCAGTTGTCACAGGAAGGCCTGACGGGGGAATATGGCCTGAAAATCGGCTATACCTTGCAGCAGATGGTCGATAAAGGCGTGTTGGCCGATGACTTATCCCATCGCATCCAGATCCGCACGGTCGCCGCTTCCGATGCCCGCATGGGCGGAGCGGCTTTCCCGGCTATGACCAATTCCGGTTCCGGCAATCAGGGCATCGCCGCGACAGAACCGGTGACGGTCGTCGCCGATTCGCTCGGCGTCACGCCGGAACGGCGGCTGCGGGCGCTGGCTTTGTCCAGCATGGTCGCCATTTATGCCCACGGCTATCTGCCGAAATTATCGGCTTTCTGTGCTACCGTCACGGCTTCCATGGGGGCCGCTGCCGGCATGGCCTGGCTGCTGGCCGAAAAGGACCCGCTGCAGGTCATCGAAAAGGCCCTGGCTACCATGTCCGGTTCCATCGTCGGCATGGTCTGCGACGGCGCGGCCAACAGCTGTTCCATGAAGGTCTCGGCGTCGGTCCATGCGGCCTATGAAGCGGTCCTCCTGGCCCTCAATGACGTGCGCGTTCAGGGTACAGACGGCTTGGTGGCCAACGCCGCCGAAGAATGTTTGAAGAACGTCGGCCTCCTGGCTTCCCGCGGGATGCAGCAGACAGACGATGAAATTTTAAAGATCATGCTCCAGAAAAATAGAGCCTAGTTTTTGTGAAAGGGTGTTGTCTTATGGCTAAAAAAGTGCTTATCCTCTCTTCCAGCCTGCGTCCTAACAGCAATTCGGAACAACTGGCCCGCGAAGCCGGCCGCGGGGCCGTCGAAGCCGGTCATGACGTGGAAGTCCTCAGCCTGGCAGGGCGGGACATCCGCTATTGCGAAGGCTGCATGGCCTGCCACCGCCTGCTCTACTGTCCCATTCAGGACGATGCCAACGACCTCATCAAGAAGGTCCAGGAAGCGGACGTCGTCGTCTTTGCCTCTCCCATCTATTATTATGATATCTGCGGCCAGCTGAAGACCTTTCTCGACAGGACCAATCCGCTCTACGGCCAGCCTTACCGCTTCCGTGACATCTACCTCATCACCGTATCGGCCGATGACGCACCGGACACGGCAAAACGGGCCGTATCGACGCTCGACGGCTGGATCTGCTGCTTCGACAAAGCCCATTATGCCGGTGGCTTCAACGCCGGCGGCATGAGCGAGGCCAACCTGGCCGGTACCCATCCGGAATGGATGAAGAAAGCTTACGAATTAGGGAAATCTATTTGATAACTCAACGCCTGTTGACAATAAATTCAGCAGGCGGCTTTGCATTTCTGCGCAATCCATGCTATACTTATCTAGTTATATACCCGAGTTTGACACTTTTGAAAATAAAAAATGCTCACAAATGGCGTGGTTATGCG
>CABQJB010000085.1 GCA_902464195.1 uncultured Megasphaera sp. | reverse complement strand
TGAAAATCTTACGCATAGTCTCACCTCTTCATCTGGACGGCATACCAGCCGCTCCGGAACTGTTCATCGACCCAGGTGAAGCCGACGGCAGCGGCAGTGCGGCGCACTTCGTCGATGCGTTCGTCGATGATGCCGCTGGCGATGAGCGTACCGCCTTCCTTGAGGTACGGCGGCAACGTCGGCAGCAGGGCCAGGACGGCATTGGTCACCAGGTTGGCCACGACGACGTCGGCCTTTTCACCTTGCGGGATGGCTGCCAGGAGGTCGCTGTTGGCAATGGTCAATTTATCTTCGACGCCGTTCAGTTTGGCATTGACCGCGGCCTGTTTGACGGCGACGCCGTCGAAGTCGACAGCCGTCACGTGGGACGCGCCCAGTTTGGCTGCGGCAATGGCCAGGATGCCCGTGCCCGTGCCCGTGCCGATGTCAAAGACCGTATCGCCGGCCTTCACCGTATCTTCCAGGTACTGGACGCACATGCACGTCGTGTCGTGGAAACCGCTGCCGAAGGCCAGTCCCGGGTCGATGGAAAGGACATCTTCGCCATCGGCCGGCCGGGCCGGTTCCCACGCCGGCGCCGCCCAGAAATGGCGGGAAATCTTCTTGGGATGGAAGTGTTCCTGCCAGGCAAAGAGCCAGTCCTTATCATCGGCTTTCTTTTCGACGACCTTCCAGTCGCCCAGGTCGACACCCCGTTTTTCCAGAGCGCCCATCTTTTCTCGTATCGTTTCCACAAGACCTTCCTGTGCCAGCGGGAAATACGCCGTAATGCGGATGCGCCCTTTGTGGTCCGGGTGCTCGTCGTCGATGACCGAGCCATTGCTTCCACATTCAAAAACAAGAAGGGCCACCAAATCGGTGGCCGTTGGGGAAACGAGCAAATCTACTTCATTCCATTGCATCGTTCATACTCCCTTTATCTTTACAGATCTTCTTTTAACTTACTCCAAAAACTCTTCTTGGTCTTCTTCGTATCTTTCTTGTCGCTCTTCGCGCTCGTGGCGTCACCGTCGGCCGGTTGTTCAGCCGGCTTTGGCTCCCCCACCCACGTTTCGCCGCCAGCATAGGCGAATTCCCGCAGGAGTTCCTTCTGTTTGGCGTTGAGGTGCGTCGGTACGGAGACCGTGACCTGGACGTGGTGGTCGCCACGACGGTTCTTGGACCCCAGGACCGGTACGCCTTTGCCGCGGATGCGGAAGACCGTCCCCGTCTGGGTGCCGGCCGGGATGGTCAGCTCGATCTTGCCGTCCAGGGTTTCGACGAGGATCTTCGACCCCAGGGCAGCCTGGGCGAAGGAAATCGTTTCCTGGGACAAGATATCGTTGCCTTCACGGGTGAACTTGGGATCGCGGCGGACGAAGATATAGACGTACAAATCGCCGTGACCGCCGCCGCGGACGCCCGGTTCGCCTTCACCGGCTACGCGCAGGCGTGCGCCGTCGTCGACACCGGCAGGGATCTTGATCTTCAGTTTCTTGCGGACCTTGACCGTCCCTGTGCCATGGCATTTCTTGCACTTGTCATGGATGATCTTGCCTGTGCCGCCGCAGCGGGAACAGGTGCGGACATTGACCATCTGGCCGAAAGGCGTGTTCTGGACGACGCGCTGCTGGCCTGTGCCGTGGCAGTCCGGGCAGGTATCTACCTTGCTTCCCGGTTCGGCACCGTTGCCGTGGCAGTGATCGCACGTTTCTTCTTTCGGGACCTGGATTTCCATTTCCGTACCAAAGGCAGCCTGTTTAAAGGTAATGTCTACGTCGAAGCGCAAATCGGCACCGCGCTGCGGGCCATTGGCCGACTGACGGCTGCCCTGGCCGCCGAAGAAGGAATCAAAGATATCTTCAAAGCCGCCGAAGCCCTGGCCGCCCTGGCCGAATCCGCCAAAGCCGCCAAAACCTCCGAAGCCGCCCTGGCCGAAACCGGCACCGGAACCGGCAGCATTGCCGTTCTGGAATGCTGCCGGACCGAACTGGTCGTACTGGGCGCGTTTCTGTTTATTCGACAGGACGCTGTACGCTTCGTTGATTTCCTTGAATTTTTCTTCTGCTGCCTTCGGGTTGTCCGGGTTGCGGTCCGGATGGTATTTGAGCGCTAATTTCTTAAAAGCTTTCTTGATTTCTGCGTCGCTGGCGTCTTTGGGAACGCCGAGGACTTCATAATAATCTCTTTTACTCATGTGGGCAGCCCCTCTTATCTATCTTACTTCTTGTCATCGTCGACTACCGTGTAATCGGCGTCGACTACTTTTTCATCTTTCTGGCCATCGCTCTGGGCCTGCTGTGCACCGGCCTGGGCACCGGCTGCCTGCTGCTGAGCCTGCTGGGCAGCGTCTGCGTTCTTGTACATTTCGCTGGTCAGGTCATAGAGCGGTTTGGTCAAGGCTTCGGAAGCGGCTTTGATCTTATCTGTATCGTCAGTCTTCATGGCTTCTTTCAAGGCAGCGATCTTATCCTTGATTTCCGAAACTTTGGAAGCGTCGGCTTTGTCGCCCATATCCTTGATGGTCTTTTCGGCCTGGTAAATGAGGGAGTCAGCGTTGTTCTTGGCTTCGATGCCTTCTTTACGTTTCTTGTCTTCCGCTTCGTGAGCAGCAGCTTCTTTGACCATGCGGTCGATTTCGCTCTTGTCGAGGCCCGACGAAGATTTGATGGTGATTTTCTGTTCCTTGCCTGTGCCGAGGTCTTTTGCCGAAACGTTTACGATGCCGTTGGCGTCGATGTTGAAGGTGACTTCGATACGAGGTACTCCACGGGGAGCAGCCGGGATGCCGGTCAGTTCAAAGCGGCCGAGGGTCTTGTTGTCGGCTGCCATTTCACGTTCGCCCTGAAGGACGTGGACGTCGACAGACGGCTGGTTATCGACAGCTGTCGAGAAGACCTGGCTGCCGGAAGTCGGGATCGTCGTGTTGCGGTCGATGATCTTGGTGAAGACACCGCCGAGGGTTTCAATGCCCAGAGAAAGCGGCGTAACATCGAGGAGCAGGACGTCTTTGACATCGCCGACGAGGACACCGGCCTGGATAGCTGCGCCGATAGCGACACATTCATCGGGGTTGACGCCTTTGCTCGGTTCTTTGCCGAGGATGGATTTGATGGCATCCTGGACGGCCGGGATACGGCTGGAACCGCCGACGAGAATGATCTTGTCGATTTCGTCGATGGTGTAGCCCGAGTCAGCGATGGCTTTCTTGGTCGGTTCCATCGTAGCCTGGACGAGGTCTTCCGTCAATTCGTTGAATTTAGCACGGGTCAAGGTCAAATCGAGGTGTTTCGGGCCCGTAGCATCAGCCGTGATGAAGGGCAGGTTGATATTGGTCGAGAGGACCGTGGACAATTCGATCTTAGCTTTTTCAGCAGCTTCCTTGAGGCGCTGTTCAGCCATCTTATCCTGCGAGAGGTCGATGCCCGTTTCTTTCTTGAATTCGCTGATCATCCATTCCATGACTTTGTTATCGAAGTCATCGCCGCCGAGGTGCGTGTTGCCGTTGGTAGCCTTTACTTCGAAGACGCCGTCGCCGAGTTCGAGGATGGACACATCGAAAGTACCGCCGCCGAGGTCGAATACGAGGATCTTGCCGTCGCCGCCTTTATCGAGGCCATAAGCCAGGGCTGCTGCCGTCGGTTCGTTGACGATACGGAGAACGTCGAGGCCGGCGATCTTACCAGCATCTTTGGTAGCCTGGCGCTGGCCGTCGTTGAAGTATGCCGGAACGGTGATGACGGCCTGGGTGACTTTTTCGCCGAGGTAGCTTTCAGCGTCTTCCTTCAATTTCTGAAGGATCATAGCGGAAATTTCCTGCGGTGTATATTTCTTGCCCTGGATGTCTACGGTGTAGTTTTCACCCATGTGGCGTTTAATGGACGAAATGGTGTTTTCCGGGTTGGATACGGCCTGACGTTTTGCCAGCTGGCCGACGAGGCGTTCGCCCGTCTTGGAGAAGCCGACGACAGACGGTGTGAGGCGGGAGCCTTCCGTATTCGTGATGACCGTAGGTTCGCCGCCTTCCATGACAGCTACTACGGAGTTTGTTGTACCTAAGTCAATACCAATAACTTTACTCATAAAAGATTCCTCCAATCTTATTTCAAACGATGATTAACCGTTGAATGCAACTTTGACCATGGCCGGACGCAGCGTCTTGTCGCCCAGGAGATATCCTTCCTGGAGGACTTCTACGACGACGTCGTCATCGTATTCGTCGCTGGGCACGCGCATGACGGCCTGATGATAATTGGGGTCAAAAGGTTTGCCGACAGCATCGATCTTGGTGACCCCTTCCTTTTCCAGGACGCCCAGGAGCTGTTTGTAAATCATTTCATAGCCGTCGATGAAGGATTTCACATCATCGGCCACCTTATCCTGCGGGACCTGCAGGGCCCGTTCGAAATTGTCGATGACCGGAAGGATGCTGCTGATGACATCCATCTTGACGACTTCTGAAATCTGGAGCTTTTCAGCCGCTGTGCGTTTCTTATAGTTAGCAAAATCTGCCTGGAGCCGGACGAACTGCTGCTGGAGCTTGACGGCCTTGTCGGCTTCCGCTTTGGCAGCAGCGTCTTTGGCATCCGGTGCCTTTTTATCGGCGCCTTCATCTGCCGCTGTTTCCTTGGCTTCGTCTACCTTTTCCTTAGCAGCATCTTCGGCGACTTTTTCCGCGTCTTCTGCTAATACGGTATCTTTTTCTTCTTTATTTTCTTTCTTACTCATGTCTGTGTACCCCTCCCTACTTATCGTCGTGGTAATGTGCCAGCATATGTGTCACATGCTGTTTCATAAAGTCCAAAAGACCGATGATCTTGGCATACTCCATACGAGCTGGTCCCAAGACGGCCAGCTTGCCGAGGACTACATCATGGTCGGTAAAGGTCGCTTCAATGATACTGCAATCATTGATAGGCGATAATTTCGCTTCTTCGCCGATACGGACCGTCACGGCCCCGCCTTCGCCTTCGTCGTGAAGGAGATTGGCGACGACGTCCTGTTCTTCCAGCATGGTAAAGAGGCTCTTGGCCTTGTCGACGTCTTTGAACTCCGGCTTGTTCAGGAGCTCCATGGTCCCGCCTTTATAGAACTGCTGGTCTTTGTGGAAGGCCCGTCCCATGGCCCGGAAGGCCAGGCGGTACAATTCGACGTCGTCGACGATGGTCTCGTGAAAGGCTTCGATGGCCTTTTCATCGATATGGTCCATGGCCATGCCGGCCAGGTAGTTGGTCAGCCGCTGGGCGATGATGTTGAGATCGTCCAGGCTGGCACCGGCCGGTTTGGGGTAAATGCAGTTCTCTACCTGCCCCGTATCGGTGACGACGATCATGATGGCCCGGCGGTCATCGAGCGGTAAGAAGCGGATGTACTTCAGCTTGGAATTGAGCCGCTGTGACGCCATGACCAGGGTGACGTTGTGGGTAATCCTGGCCAGTAACTTGGCCGTCGACTGAAAAATCTGGTCGACGCTGCTCACTTTGTCCTGGAACCAGGTGCGGACGAACTGCTTTTCTGCGTCCGTGATCTTCGTCGGCTTGAGCAGACAGTCGACGTAGAAGCGGTATCCCTTCAGCGACGGGATGCGGCCAGACGACGTGTGAGGCTGTTCCAGGTAGCCCATCATTTCCAAATCGAACATTTCGTTGCGGATCGTCGCGGCACTGACGCCTAAGTCATACTTGCGGGCAATCGTTCTCGACCCGACAGGTTCGGCAGAGGAGATGTAATCCTGAATAATGGCTTGCAGTATTTTCTGTTTTCGTGCATCCAAATCCATCGTACTCACCTTCTGCTCATTTGACTATTCTTAGCAGTCTGACTATTTGACTTCTAAGACTATATATAAGATAGCATGGAGAATATGTTTTGTCAAGAGAATATAAGTCAAAAAGTCAAATCAATTGTAAAAAAAAGGGCTGTCGCATGAAGACAGCCCTTTTTTCTGTAGGGGCGCCACGTGGGGCGCCTGCTCACACCCATCGGTCCACAAGTATCTCACATATACCCGGCGGGCTCGCCACGTGCGAGCCCCTACAGTGAAATTCAACCTCTCCGGCCCTTTCGGGCCACCTCCAGCCCGGCTCTCCGTTTTGGCAGCCGTCCTGCCAGGCTTTCTGGAAACATTCGCGGGCTACGTCGTAGTCCGTCGTGCCGTTCTGGCCATACAGATAAGCAATGCCCGTGTCGAGGAGGGCTTTCCCCTGGGGGCTGCCCTTATGGGCACCGCCTTTTCCGGCAGCATGACCGGCGGCCCCGGAAGGAGCCGGCTTTTTCAGGACGTCTTCGGCTTTCGTCTGTTCAAAGAGCCAGTCCCGGATGCCTTCGATGTTATAGGCAAAGGACCAGGTATACATGTGGCTGCCGTCCTTGAAGACCGTATAGTTGATGGGGGCCTGCTGGTCTTCCATGACTTTCATCATCTGTTCAAAGACAGGCGTACCGCCCGTGCTGTCCCACATGCGGCTGCGGGCGACGACAGCGCCGTCCTTTTCCCACAGGGCCGTCGCTTCATTCATGCCCGGAAAGGCCTTGCTGTCGCCCTGGCAGACGGTGATCCAGAGGTTCTTGTCCTTGAGTTTTTCCATTTCCTGCGTATCCCACTGGCAGGCGACAAGGTACTGGCCGGCAAAGAGTTCCGGATAGGCGTCGCTGATAGCGATGTTGGCCATGCCGCCCTGGGACTGGCCCGTCCCGTAGATGCGGTCCTTGTCGACGCGGCACTTATTGGATACATCCATGATGAGGTCCGTCACCAGGGTCAGGCCCTGGGTCCACTGGTGGGTATCGGTAGTCATCATGCCGATAGAACGGATGAGGTCTTCCGTATACTGCGGTGCCAGGACGATGGCCGGATGCTTGGCCTGTTCTTCCGGCGTCGCCCAGACGATGGCCCCGTTGCCCTGATAGAGGACGGCCTTGGGATCGTTGATGTTGGCGCTGGCATCGGCGATGAAGACGACCATGGGATAGATCTTGGCCTTGTCGGCATCGTAATCTTTGGGCAGGTAAATATTATACGGCATTTCATAGCCCGTAGCCGGGTCCTTATATATATAAGTTTTAAAGGCGTCCTTGACGGCATCGACGGTCTTGTCGGCAGCCAGGGCCGTCGTCGTCGGGCCATAAGCCGTGCCATCCGTCGCATAGACCGTCCCGGTCTGGCTGACAGCGACGCTCAGGTCCGGTGCCTTGCGGTCGGAATACATAGGCGCATCGCCGCCGTTCAAGGCGTTGGAGCCTTCTTTGCCCTTATCGCCCTGGTCGTCCTTGGGCTTGTTCTGGGAAGCTGCCGTCGGCAAGGGCGTAGCCGGATGGACCAGGCTGACGATGACGTAACTGCCCTTCTTGCCGGCCAGGGCCGTTTCCGGCGCATCATTGGTATAGACCTTGTCGATCGTCTTGCCGGCGACGGTGAAATCCGACGCCTTCAGGCGGCTGGCATCAATGGTCTTGGGATAATGAAGGGCCACAGCCGATACGCTTTCGCCGTCACCATAGACCGTACTCAAGGCCGTCACGTCGCGGACAGAAGATGGAGCCGCTGTCGCCGCTGCCGTCGCCGTCACAGCCGTCTGATCCAAGCCATCCACTGCCGGTGCGGCCCAGACAGGAGCCGTCAGGCTGAGGGCACAGCAGAGCACAGCCAGAGCGGGAATATGTTTACCTTTCATGAAGAGGTCACCTCGAATTGAAATTTTTTTGCAATTTATTATACCACGCCTGGTTCGCCTTCCTGTGGCCGTTGTGATACAATTTTGTGAAAAGGCTCGTGATTTGTGATTCGTGATTCGTGGTTCGTGTCTCTCCTTATAGGAGAGCTGTCAGCGAAGCTGACTGAGAGGTTGCTCAACAGAAAAGGGCCTGCCGCATAGCGACAGGCCCTTTTCTGTTAGGAGTCAAACAATGGAATTATTTACCTTCGAAAGTTGCTTTGCGTTTTTCGCAGAAAGCAGCCATGCCTTCCTTCTGGTCGGCTGTGGAGAAGCAGAGGCCGAAGACTTCAGCTTCATAAGCGATACCGGTTACGACGTCGCAGTTGATGCCGCGGTTGATGGCAGCTTTGGAGAGCTGTACAGCAATCGGAGCGTTCTTAGCGATCTTCTTAGCCAGTTTAACAGCAGCCGGCATTAATTCTTCCTGCGGGAAGACTTCGTTGACCAAGCCGATAGCTTTTGCTTTTTCAGCGTCGATCATGCCGCCCGTGTAGATGAGTTCTTTAGCGTGGCCGCGGCCGACGACACGGGTCAGGCGCTGTGTGCCGCCGAAGCCCGGAGTGATGCCCAGGCCGACTTCCGGCTGGCCGAATTTAGCGTTTTCAGCTGCATAGCGGATATCGCAAGCGCAGGAGAGTTCGCAGCCGCCGCCGAGAGCGAAGCCGTTGATAGCTGCGATGACAGGCTGCGGCAGGTTTTCGATTTCCGTGAAGACGTTCTGACCGAACTGGCCCCATTCGCGGCCTTCAGCAGCGTTCTTGGAAGCCATTTCTTTGATGTCAGCGCCAGCGACGAAGGATTTAGCACCTGCGCCGGTGATGATGACGACTTTGATAGCTTTATCAGCTGCGACTTTTTCGACAACGTCCTTCAATTCGCTGACCGTAGCCTGGTTCAGGGCGTTCAGAGCTTTTGGACGATTGATGGTGATCGTTGCAATACCGTCTTCGACAGCAAAAATAATGTTCTGGTAATCCATGAGAAAAACCTCCTAAATACATATAATAGTGTTAATAGACTATTTCTATACTATACTATTAACAC
>CABQJB010000084.1 GCA_902464195.1 uncultured Megasphaera sp. | reverse complement strand
GGCTGAAGGAGCATGATTGGAAATCATGTATAGGGCGAACGCTCTATCGTGGGTTCAAATCCCACGCTCTCCGCCACACAGGACTTTGAGAGGGACTGTCGCATGAAGGCTTAGGTCACGTGCGCAGCCCCTTTTTCTTTTATATTTGAGGTTTGAAGTGATGGCTTTTAAATTTAAAACCATCCGCTAGCCACTAACAACTAGCCACTAGCCACTTAAAAGGGGTTGTCGCACGAAGGTTTTTGCCATCATGCGAGGCCCCTTTTACTTTATAGTTTTGTAGTACAGAGTTTGTAGTTTGCAGAGAAAAGCTTTAAATTTAAAGCCATCCGCTAGCCACTAACAACTTTTTTTATATCTATTCATACGGGCTCTTTTGTGCTACAATTAAAAACTATATAAGAAAGGGAAAGAGGGGTTTACGATGAGTGCAATTAAAACGGAACTGGCAGCTTTTATTGCTGCCCACACGAGTGATGATTTTGTCATGACGCCGATTACCATGCGCGAAGCGTCGCTGCATACGGCATGGGAACAGGAACTGCCAAAAGTGCCGATGGCATCGGTCGTCGATACGGTATTGGACGGCTGTGAGGTCTACGACGTGCCGGTCCGCATTTATATTCCCGATACGAGCCGGCCACTGCCGGTCCTGATTTACTATCATGGCGGCGGTTTTGCCATCGATACGGTTGCCGTCTACGACCCGGTCTGCCGCCGCATTGCCCAGGCGACGCAGCATATCGTCATTTCGCCGGAATATCGCCTGGCCCCGGAAAATCCGTATCCTGCTGCCTATGAAGATGCCCTGGCCGTAGCCCGGAAGGCCCTGCCTGTGCTTGATGCCTTGCAGATTCCTCATGAAGAGGATTTGACCTTATGTGGCGACAGCGCCGGCGGCTGCATGGCGGCTTATACGAGCCAGGCCCTGCAGCATGATGCATCCCTTCCGCTGACCCATCAGATCCTGGTCTATCCCTGCCTGGACATGACCCATTCCTTCCCGTCGGTCCAGGAGAACTGCAATACCCAGACGGGCTTTACGCCAGCCAAGATGACCTGGTATTTCAACCAGTGCTTCCGTCCCGGTGACGACCGCCGGGACGCCTCGCCCCTCTTTGGCGAATTGTCGGCAGATATGCCGGCGACGCTGGTCCTGACGACGCAGTTCTGCCCCTTCCGCGACGAAGGCCGCGACTACGTGCGCCGCCTGGCTGAAAAGGGCGTACGGGCCGAAACGTATAATTACGACAACATGGTCCATTCGTATCTCAATTTTGAAAAATTATGTTACGACGAAATCTACGACACCTACCGGCGCATGGCCGATTTTTTGCAAGACTGAAGGAAATGGCTTATACTAGAAGCATGTACTTACGCTAAGTAAAGGATGTGTTTTTATGAAGAAATGCCAACACTGCGGAGCGCCCTTGCAGGACGACGACCGCTTTTGCCAGGCCTGCGGCGCTGAACAGCTGCTGCAAGAGGAGCCGAAGAAACGCATTTGTCCGGAATGTGGCAAATGGGTGAGTGTCGATGGGAAATTCTGCCCCTTCTGCGGCGCTGAACTGCCGGAAATGGACGATGACGAACCGGTCATCGACGAAGCGACGGGGACGGAAACCTTTGTCCATAAGCACCGGGAACCGGTCCGGGACGAAGAGCCTCAGCGGCCGCCGCAGCCGAGGGAAAGACCGGTCATGACGGGCCGGCCGACGCCGCCGCCTTTCCAGGAAAAGCCTTTTTATGTGCGCTATCAGAAGGCCATCATCGCCGGTATCGTCGTCCTCGTTCTGGCCATTGCCGCTGCCGTGGCCTTCCACTTCTATGGCAGCCGCAGCAGCGGGGACTATGTGAAGGATGCCGTTTCCCTGTCGCAGCAGCTGGCGTCGGAAAATGAATCGGCCACCAGTACGGCCAAGCGCCTGAGCCAGAAGAGCAAAGGCGACGATGTCGACTCCCTGGTCAAGGATTTGGGCAAGAGCCGCAAGAACGTCGAAAAGATGGCCAAGAATTATCAGCCCAAGACCATTCCCGACCAGTATGCTGCCGATGACAAGGCTATCCGCGAAGTCATGCGCGACCAGATGGCCATGTATGACACGGCCATGACGATTGCTGAAAATCCGTCAGACGACGCGATCAGCGAAAAATTAGATGACCTGCGCGACGAAGTCCAGAAGGCCAAGAAGACGGCGCGGACCATCAAGGTCCCCGGTGCCGATTTCACGGCTTCCGTCGATGGCGACGACCTGGTCAGCTACCTGGAAAAATACGTCAGTGTCCAGACCAAGCCCGATGAAACGCCGCAGCCCGAAGCCAGGGCCAATCCGGATAAGCAGATTCTGGCGTCTTATGCCAGCAGCAAGGACTTGTTCAACGACGATATCGGGAAATTGGCCGGCGATATCAATACCTACTTGAATGACCACACGGACTTCAAGGGCAATCGTGAATTCACCAGCCGGGCCAATACGCTCTACGTCCAGATTTCCAAGACCCGCAGCCAGCTGGACAACGATACGTCCATCGACAATACAGCCATGAAATATAAGCTCGATGCCCTCTTCCAGGCCGAACAGGACCGCGTCCGCGGCCTCTACGACGGCGTCAGCGCCAGCCAGCGCGGACAGGACTACCGCCCAGGCTTCCAGCGTGGCCAGGCCGCATCGAACCGCTACGATAAACTCAACGACGAATGGAATAGTTTATAATGTTCGTGGCTGGCGGCCCCTACGGCTGAATGGTGAATCACCCATATCCCGGGGCGGGCGCCCCACGTGGTCGCCCCTACAGAAAAGCCTTAAATTTAAAGCCAGCTGCTAACCCCTAAAAAGGAGCTGTCGCGATGCGACAGCTCCTTTTTCACGCTCATTTCTTCACTTTTTTCATGGACAGGCCGATGCGGCCGCGGGCGGCGTCGACGCTGATGATTTCGGCTTCGACGATGTCGCCGGCGTGGACGATGTCCGTCGGATGGCGGAAGGGGTGCCGGCTCAGCTGGGAGCGGTGGACCAGTCCCGGCGTCTTGAGGCCGAAGTCGACGAAGGCGCCGAAGTCGACGACGTTCTGGACGGTACCGCGGACGACGGTGCCAATCTGCAGGTCCGACAGGGACAGGACATGGCGGCGTGTCAGCGGTTTCGGGAAGTCGCTGCGCACGTCGCGGCCGGGCTTGCGCAGTTCTTCCAGGATGTCTTTGATTGTCGGCTCGCCGGCGTCGAGAGAGGCGGCCAGCTTGGGGGCGGCGTTCATCTGGATCTTATCGCGCAGGACGGCTAATTTTTCCGAGTCCTTGAGATCGTCATGGCTCAGGCCGTAGTGGCCGGCTATCTTTTCGGCCAGGCCGTATGATTCGGGATGGACCGACGTGTTGTCCAGGGGTTCCGTCCCGTCCTTGATGCGCAGGAAGCCGGCGCACTGGGTGAACGTTGCCGGGCCCAGGCGGGGGACCTTGAGCAGGTCCTGCCGGTTCTGGAAAGGGCCGTTCTCGTTGCGGTAGGAGACGATGTTGCCTGCCGTCGCCGCCGTCAGTCCGGCGATGTGCTGCAGGAGGGCCGGCGATGCCGTGTTGAGGTCGACGCCGACGTAGTTGACGACGGACGTGACGACCTGGTCCAGGGCGGCCGACAGGGCTTTCTGGTTGACGTCATGCTGATACTGGCCGACGCCGATGGCCCGCGGGTCGATCTTGACCGATTCGGCCAGGGGGTCTTGGATGCGGCGGGCGATGGAGACGGCGCCGCGGATGGTGACGTCCAGGTCCGGCAGTTCCTCCCGGGCCAGGTCCGATGCCGAATAGACGGACGCACCGGCTTCGTTGGCGATGACGTAGCGGCATTTCAGGTGATAGTCTTCGATGAGGTGGGATACGAATTGTTCCGTTTCGTAAGAAGCCGTCCCGTTGCCGATGGAAATGAGGGTGACGCCGTGACGGCGTATCATGTTGGCCAGGCTGACGGCGCTCTGGTGTTTCTGTTTTTCCGAGTGGGTCAGGTAGTACGTGCCGTAGTCGAGAACCTGGCCCGTCGCGCTGATGACGGCGGCCTTGCAGCCCGTCCGGAAGCCCGGGTCCAGGCCCAGGATGATCTGGCCGGTAAAGGGCGGCTGCAGCAGGAGGTGGCGCAGGTTTTCGGCAAAGACGTCGATGGCCTGCTTTTCGGCCTGTGCCGTCAGTTCGTTGCGGATTTCCCGTTCCATCTGCGGTGAGATGAGGCGCTTGTAACTGTCGGCGGCGGCATCGCGCAGAATCTGGTCATACGGTGACGGCCTGTCGATGACCAGCTGGCAGAGCATGGCGATGTGGCGGTCTGCCGGTTCCTTCAAGGTGACTTTCAGCTTCTTTTCGTTTTCGCCGCGGTTGATGGCCAGGATGCGGTAGCTCGGGATGCGGGCGACGCGTTCGCTGAAGTCGGCATAGGTCAGCATAGGGCCGGCTTCGCTTTCTTCGACTTGCAGGCTGCAGGTCAGGCGGGCCTGCTGCCACAGTTCGCGGCGCAGGCGGCGGCGGAAATCAGCCCGCTCCGAAAAGCGTTCAGCCAGGATGTTGGCGGCTCCCTGGATGGCGTCTTCGACGGTCGGCGCGTCATCGCTGAGAAAGGCCAGGGCGGCATCTTCCGGGGCCGGGCCCTTGGGGTCCTGGCTGGCAAAGCAGTCGGCCAGCGGTTCCAGACCGGCTTCGCGGGCCATGGAGGCCTTGGTCCGCTTCTTGGGCTTATAGGGCAGGTAGAGGTCTTCGACGTCCTGGAGCTGCCGGGCCGCTTCCAGGCTCCGGGCCAGGTCGTCATTCCAGCAGCCCTGGTCCATGATGGACTGGCGGACCGTTTCTTTGCGGCTGGCCAGGGCCTGTTCGTATTCATATTGTTCCTGGATGCAGCGCAGCTGTACTTCATCGAGGGTCCCCGTCGCTTCTTTCCGGTAGCGGGCGATGAAGGGGATGGTATTGCCCTGGGCAAAGAGGGAAAGGGCAGATTGGACTTGAGCCGGGCGGATACCCAGGGTCCTGGCGATTTCAGCGATCATCGTTTCCTCTGTCATGATTACATTCCTTCCTAACAAAATAGTTAATATTACTTATTGTATAAGAAGAATTTCGCGTAAAACATTGAAATTTTTCTTAATAACCGTTACAATATAATACAGGATACTCTCCAGTATTCTATATGATTCAAAGCTAGAATAAAGCTAGAATATCTTATTATACCACAGTTTTCCAAGAAAGGGGGATAAAAATGGAAATTGCTGAAGTTTTGCGAAAAAACGGCTATAAAGTGACACCGCAGCGCCTGGCTGTGTACGAAGCCATTAATCACAATCCGACGCATCCCAATGCCGAGGCGATTTATAAGATATTGCAACCCAATTATCCGTCCATGAGTCTGGCCACGGTTTACAAGACCATGGAAATCTTTGCCAAGATCGGCGTAGTCCAGGTACTGCAATGTGCCGAAGATGCCCATCGTTATGATTATAATACGACGCCCCATGCCCATATCCGTTGTGAAAAGTGCAACCGCGTCATCGATATCGACATGGATCAGGAGGGATTGCGCAAGATAGCTGCCGAACAGAGCGGCTTCGTCGTCAATGGCGTCAGTATTTCGTTTGTTGGCATTTGCCCGGATTGCCGGGAAAAATCGTAAGATACGTTTATTGTTTGATTCGTCTAGGGATAGGGGCTGCTGCATGAGGCCACAGGCTTTGTGCGGCAGCCTTTTTATTGTCCGTCGCGCAGGAGGAAGGAAAAAATATGTTACATATTGGATGTCATTTATCGGTTTCACAAGGATTTTTGCACATGGGTGACAAAGCTTTATCTATAGGGGCAGACACGTTCCAGTTCTTCTCCCGCAATCCCCGCGGCAGCGGCGTCCGCAAACTGGACGTCGACGACATACAGGCCCTGAACCGGCTCATGGCGGACCACCACTTCGCGCCCATCCTGGCCCATGCGCCGTATACCCTGAACGGCTGCTCGAAGACGGCCAAGACGCGGGATTTCGCCCGCCAGGCCATGGCCGACGACCTGCGCCGCCTGGAATACGTCGACAACTGCCGCTATAATTTCCATCCCGGCAGCCATGTCGGCCAGGGCGCCGAAACGGGCATCGCCCTCATTGCCGACATGCTCAACACCTGTATGTTCCCCGGCCAGAAGACGACGGTCCTCCTGGAGACCATGGCCGGCAAGGGGACGGAAGTGGGCCGGACCTTTGAAGAACTGGCGGCCATCATCGACAAAGTGGCCATGAACGATAAAATCGGCGTCTGCCTCGATACGTGCCACGTCTTTGACGGCGGCTACGATATCGTCCACCATCTGGACGACGTATTGACGACTTTTGACAAGGTCATCGGCCTGGACCGGCTGAAAGCCGTCCACGTGAACGACAGCAAGAACGAGCTGGCCAGCCATAAGGACCGCCACGAAAAAATCGGCCAGGGCCACATCGGCCTGGAAGCTTTCCGGGCCATCGTCAACCATCCGGCCCTGCGGGATCTGCCCTTTTATCTGGAAACGCCCAATGATATGGACGGCTATGCCCGGGAAATCGCCCTGCTGCGGTCGCTGCAGCAGTAACCCTGGTAAGGAGGTATTCTATGCGTATCTTACATACAGCCGACTGGCATTTAGGAAAATTATTCTATGGGAATTATCTGACTGAAGACCAGGCCTATGTCCTGGAGCAGCAGCTCCTGCCCATGATACGGGACGAGGGCATCGACGCCGTCGTCCTGGCTGGCGACGTCTATGACCGCAGCCTGCCGCCGGCCGAAGCGGTCGAACTCTTCGACGACGTGGCCACGCGGATTACGGCGGACCTGCACGTCCCCTTCCTGGTCATCAGCGGCAACCACGACAGCCCGGCCCGCCTGTCCTTTGCCAGCCGCCTCCTGGCGCCGCAGGGCCTCTATATGGCTGGCGAACTGGAGCGCCTTACGGGGCCGGTCGTCCTGGAAGATGACGCCGGCCCGGTCGCCTTCCTGACCATCCCCTATGCCGAACCGGCCGTCGTCCGCCAGTGCCTCGAACAGGATGAAGTCCGCAGCCATCAGCAGGCCATGGAGGCTCTCCTCGGCTGGCAGGGCAGCCAGGTCCCGGACGGCGTGCGCACGGTCTGCGTCGCCCATGCCTTCGTCGCCGGCGGCGTGGCCGGTGATTCGGAACGGCCCTTGTCCATCGGCGGGACCGACCAGGTGACGAGCGGCCTCTTTGCACCG
This sequence comes from uncultured Megasphaera sp., assembly GCA_902464195.1. Classification (GTDB taxonomy): domain Bacteria; phylum Bacillota; class Negativicutes; order Veillonellales; family Megasphaeraceae; genus Megasphaera. The sequence goes on along the minus strand of CABQJB010000084.1, from coordinate 1,550 downwards.
TTCAGCTATACGGCCCTGGGCCATCTCCACGGACCGCAGAAAGTCACGAGCGATACCATCCGCTATGCCGGCAGCCTGCTCAAATACTCCTTCGGCGAAGCCCGCCAGCATAAAGGCGCCGTCATCGCCGACATCGGGCCCGACGGCAAGGTGGACCTGGCCTTCCGGGACTTCGTGCCGCGCCACGACGTGCGCATCGTCAGCGGAACCTTCGAGGCCATCATGGCGGCTGATGACGACAGGCCGGACGACTTCATCCTGGCCCGCCTCGACGACAGCCAGCCCATCCTCGACGGCATGGCCCGCCTGCGGCGCAAATACCCCAATGCCATGGCCCTGGAAATGCCCAACCGCAATACCCAGGCCGCAGGACAGCGCGATTTCGACGTACAGCAGGTGACGGAACAGGAACTATTCACCGGCTTCGCCCAGGCCATGCGGCCCGACCAGCCCCTGACCGAAGCCGAACGGGACTGTGTCCGCACCTTGTGGGATGAATTAGAAAAGGGAGGCAGCCTGTTATGATTCCGATTTACTTAGAAATGAAGGCCTTTGGTCCCTATGCCGGCCGGGAAATCGTCGACTTCCGCGAACTGGGCGACCACAAACTTTTCCTCATCTATGGGCCGACGGGCTCCGGCAAGACGACCATCCTCGATGCCATGTGCTACGCCCTCTACGGCAGCACCAGCGGCGACAGCCGCACTGGCGCCCACATGCGCAGCGAATACGCGCCGCCCCAGGAAGCGACGGCCGTGTCCTTCCGCTTTGCCATCGGCCGGAAATACTACCGCATCGACCGCAGCCCGGAACAGGAAATCGCCAAGAAGCGCGGCACGGGCCTGAAGAAAGCTGCGGCCCATGCGGCCTTATATGAAACGAACGAAGACGGCGGCCAGGAACAGCTCGTCGCCGCCAAGAATGTGACGGCTGCCGTCGAAAGGCTGCTGGGCTTCAAGGCCGACCAGTTCCGCCAGGTCGTCCTCCTGCCGCAGGGCGACTTCCGCAAGCTCCTCCTGGCCGGTTCCAGTGAGCGCCAGCAGATCATGCAGACCCTCTTCCATACCCAGCGCTACGCCCGGCTCCAGGAACTGGCCAAAGCCCGTCACGACGCCCTGGCCAGCCAGTATGAGCAGGTCCGCCAGCGGCGGGAACAGTGCCTGGCCGATCTGGATATCGCCAGCGAAGAAGAACTGCCGGATAAAGAGAAGGCCTGGCAGACTAAGAGCGCCGCTGTCGAGGCACAGTGGCACGATGCCGAAGGAAGGCGCAAGACCTGTCAGGCTGCCTTCCAGGCCGCCCAGACGCTGGAAAACCACTGGCTCCTGCGGGACCAGAAGCGCCGGGAAGCGGCGCAGCTCCAGGACCAGGCCGGACAGTTCCAGGAAAAGCGGGACACCATCGCCATCCTGCGCCAGGCGGAAATCCTGGCCGAACCGTGCCGTCACCTGGATGACCTGGAAAAAGAGGGGAAAGAGGCCCATAAGGCCGCTGAAAAGGCGCGCAGACTGGCCGAAAAGGCTGAGAAAGACCTGGCCGAAGCCCAGCGG